>CAZOUH010000101.1:0-5259 GCA_964582935.1 uncultured Paludibacter sp. | reverse complement strand
AGGCAGCCTCGCTTCTATTACTTCTTAGTTTCTTCCAACTTTTTCAATTCTTTCTTTAGGTTGATTTCTGTACCCTTATTGTCAGAAAATTTGTACTGTAACAATCCCAATTCTTGTGAAGCTATGATTTTAAAACTCATGCCATATTTAAGTTTCCACTTCATTTTTAATGAGTTGATACCTTTTGACAGGTATGCTTCCACATAAGGATGTAAGTAAAGTACGAATTTTTTCACCTTTAAGCTATTCACCAATAGTTTAATTTTTTCCTCAATTTGATCGACAAACAATATAGAAGGCATGGCACTGCCTGTTCCCAAGCAAGTTGGACATTTTTCTTCAATATTGATTTCAATCTCCGGACGGACCCTTTGGCGGGTCATTTGCATCAAGCCAAACCTGCTTAATGGCAGGATATTGTGCCTTGCCCTGTCGTTCGACATCGCATCACGCATTCTTTCATACAGCTTCTGGCGGTTTTCACCTTCGTGCATGTCTATAAAATCAATGACTATGATGCCTCCCATATCGCGCAATCGCAATTGGCGGGCTATCTCATCAGCAGCTGACAAGTTCACTTCCAAAGCATTGACTTCTTGTCCCGATGCATTTTTCGATCGGTTACCACTGTTCACATCGACCACATGGAGGGCTTCCGTATGTTCAATAATCAGATAGGCTCCACTTTTAAATGACACTGTTTTTCCGAAGCTTGATTTGATTTGTTTGGTGATACCGAAATGATCGAAAATCGGTGTTTCCTCTTTATATAGCTTCACAATGTTGCTGCGATCGGGAGCTATCAATTCGATATAATCTTTTACTTCTGAAAAGATAGCCTGATCGTTGACGTGAATGTGATTGTAGGTGGTGTTGAATAAATCTCTAATTATTCCCACAGTGCGACCTAATTCTTCTAAAATGAGTGAAACGCCTTTGGCTTGTTGTAACTTTTGAGTGACTTCATCCCATCGTTTCACCAAAATTTTAAGTTCATTGTCTAATTCCGCTACTTTTTTATCTTCTGCCACTGTTCTGATGATAACACCAAATCCTTTGGGTTTTATACTTTGAATCAGTTGCCTCAATCGAATTTTTTCTTCTTCCGAATTAATTTTTTGAGATACAGATACTTTATCGGCAAATGGAATCAGTACTAAAAATCTCCCGGCGATGGATATTTCTGCGGTCAAACGGGGACCTTTTGTTGAGATAGGTTCTTTGGCTACTTGAACAAGTATCTCCTGACCCGATTTCAGCACATCGCTGATTGACCCGTTTTTATCTATTTCCGGTTGATGTTTTACTTTATGCATCGGAGGTGCTTTTTTGCGGTCGCTTTGCACCTGCGTAGCAAATTGGTTAAGGGTATTGAAATTTGATCCTAAATCAAGATAATGAAGAAAAGCATCTTTTTCGAAACCAACATCTACAAAAGCTGCATTCAAACCGGGCATTAGTTTTTTAACTTTACCCAAGTAGATATTTCCAACAGCAAATTGAGCCTCACGGCTTTCACGGTTTATTTCTACTAAACGTTTGTTTTCGAGCAGCGCAATTGAAATTTCAGATGGTTGTACATCTACTACAAATTCGCTATCCACTTTATTATTTGATTTAATTGTTTTTGTTTTCGCTCAAACAAAAACAAACTTAAAGAAAAGTCTTTAAGTTTGTTTCAGGACCTTAAATAAAGACCGACCAGACCGTCTTATTTCTTCTTATGTCTGTTTTTTCTAAGTCTTTTTTTACGCTTATGCGTAGCCATTTTATGTCTTTTTCTTTTTTTTCCGCTTGGCATATTATTAATTATTTTTATTTAAATTTATTTCTTTACTTGATTAACAAAAGTCTTCGAAGGTTTGAATGCCGGGATGTTGTGCGCAGGGATGATGATAGTCGTATTTTTCGAAATGTTACGAGCTGTTTTTTCTGCTCTGTGTTTCACTATAAAGCTACCAAAACCTCTTAAATATACGTTTTCATTTTCAGCCAATGAGCTTTTTACTGTTTCCATAAAAGCCTCAACAGTTGTCAACACCGTAGTTTTATCAATCCCGGTGTTCTTTGCAATTTCATTTACAATGTCTGCTTTTGTCATTTTAATAAGTTTTTATTCGTTAATACTATAATTGTTACTATGTTGATATATAATCTTTAATCTCTTTTTCAAAATGCAAATATATTGCTTTTATTCTGATTGAAAAACATTTGCATCAAATATTTTGTAAAAATGAATTGTTTATCATCATTTTAGTCGAAATTGGATGGTGATTTTGAATAATTATCAATTTTACTATTGGATTCTCTGAAGAAGTTTGTTGTGTTGGACTGATTTTCCATTCCCCTTCTAAAAAGGAAGATGAAAAATGATTGAAAATCAACGACCTTCGTATTTTTTTGTATAAATATCGATTATGTTTTTTTATAAACCAATGAAAATACATTACATTTGCATGTATAAAAAATTAGCAACATCAATTGTTATTGTATGAAAGAGATTATTGCTCCCATCAGTCGGGACATATTAAAGAAAGAGCTTAGTCAGGATAAATTTTTAAGACCGACCAACAAAGCAGGTAATCATATTTTTGTGGTTACTGCTCATGATTCTCCTCATGTTATGCGCGAGATCGGTCGTTTGAGAGAGCTTTCTTTTCGTGCCGGTGGTGGTGGTACAGGAAATGAATTGGACATAGATGATTATGATTATATGGAAAAGCCATACAAACAACTGATTGTATGGAATCCTGATGAGGAGGAAATTATCGGGGGTTATCGTTTTATCTATGGGAGTGATGTAGTTGTCAATGAAGATGGACAACCTGCTTTTGTGATGTCGCACTTATTTACTTTCAGTGATAAGTTTATAAAGGAGTTTATGCCGCATACGATTGAATTAGGGCGGGCATTTGTGCAACCGGATTATCAAACTACAAAAATGGGCATCAAAAGTTTGTTTGCCCTCGATAACCTGTGGGATGGCTTAGGTGCATTGATACATTCAGTCAAAGGAGCTAAATACTTCATTGGAAAAGTCACCGTATATAAAGAGTATCCGGTTTTATGCAGAGAGTTGATATATGAGTATTTATTCAAACATTTCCAAGATAAAGATCAATTAGTCAGACCAGTGGAGCCTGTTCAAGTAAGCGCGAAGTCTAAACGTATGGCTAAGTCTGTGCTCACCGATGGCAAGTCGGATGCCGATTATAAATTGCTAAACAAGGCTATACGCGCCGAGGGACAGAATATTCCTGCTATGTTCAATGCCTATATCGGTTTGACAGATACGATGCGATTTTTTGGGACCATCAAAGATGATGACTGGGGTGAGGTGTATGAAAGCGGTATCATGGTGGTGATGGATGATTTATTGGAAACCAAAAAACAACGCTATATCCAGCCTTATATCGAATATCTCCGTAAAATGATGGATGAAAGAAAAGCTGCGCGTAAAGCCGCTCGTGAAGCCAAAGGAGTGCAACGCATTACACGCTTGAAACTAAGAGAGAAAAAAGCGATTTTGAGGAGAAAGGAGAAATAACTAAGAACGAAGAACTAAGAATGAAGAACTAAGAACTAAGAATGAATAACTATTACTGATTGATTGTTTACACTTAGATAATATTTTAAAAATAATTGCGAGGTATCAAAAATGATACTATCTTTGTACCTTACAACTAAACCTTACACTATGCCTGAGATATTTAGAGAATATGGATATCGTTTCTATTTTTATTCAGATGATCACTTGCCCATTCATATTCACGTAAGTTATGGTGATGCAGAAGCAAAATTTAATGTGTTAGGGAGTAAAATAACGTTAATAGTAAATTATGGCTTGAAGTCCAATGAACTCAGAGTAGCCAAGCGATTAATAAACAAAAAAACAGATTTGATAATACGTTGTTGGATAGAGTATTTTGGCAAATAATTGAATGTTGACATGACACGTAAAGATTTTAAAAAACTATGGTTCACAGATGAAAGAATTTTCATGGAGACCGTCCAAGGTGTCATAAAAAGTATGCCTTTAGATTGGTTTCCTCGCTTGCTTAATGCCACACAATCCGATCGAGAAAATTATAGTTTATCACCTTTAGGTATTCATTGGGAGTCAATCGATGAAGATTTAAGTTTTGAAGGCTTTTTTACTTACAATCCTGTAAAGGTAAACCAACAGCGTAACAGCATCCAAGAATTTGTAAAGGCTTTCCCAATGATTAATCTTTCGGAATTGGCTGTACGCGTAGGGATAAGTCCTGCTATTATGCGACATTATGCATGTAATGTTAAACAACCTTCATTTTCTAGAAAGAAAAAGATAGAACGAACCTTACATCAATTAGGACAGGAGTTGATGGAGGTGGAGCTGTGAATGAAAAATGGATAACCAAGCATTTTACAAACTTTTAATACCTAATCCCTTTACACAAACAGTCCCTTGAAAAATTCATTTCAAGGGACTGTTTGTGTGCGGCTGAAGGGACTCGAACCCCCACGGATCGCTCCACTAGATCCTAAGTCTAGCGCGGCTACCAATTACGCCACAGCCGCAAATAGCTTTGTAAGCGGGTGCAAAGATAAATAAATTTTTTGTAACTTTGTCGCTTAATTTTTTAAAACCACTTGTAAGGTTCAAATTATGGTAAAAATAACTTTTCCGGATAGTTCGGTACGCGAGTATGCGTCAGGTATTACCGGACTTCAATTGGCTGAAAGTATCAGCCCGCGCTTAGCGCAAGATGTGCTATCTATATCTGTCAATAACGAGACTTGGGATTTGTCCCGCCCCATTCATTCCGACGCATCCATTCAATTGTACAAATGGGATGACGATGAAGGGAAACATGCTTTCTGGCATTCTTCGGCGCACTTGATGGCTGAAGCTTTGCAAGAATTGTATCCGGGCATCAAATTCGGCATAGGTCCGGCTATCGAAAATGGATTTTATTATGATGTAGATCCCGGAACGGCTGTAATTAAAGAGGCTGATTTGCCCGTCATCGAAAAGAAAATGGTGGAATTGGCAGCCCGCAAAGAAGCTATTTTACGTACTGACATCACCAAAGCGGATGCTTTAAAGAAGTTTCAAGAGAAAGGTGATGAGTATAAAGTCGAATTAATCAACGACTTGGAAGATGGGACGATTACCCTGTATTCGCAAGGTAGTTTTACAGACTTGTGTCGTGGTCCGCACTTACCGGATACCGGCGCTATCAAAGCCATCAAGCTGCTGAGCGTTGCCGGTGCATA
>CAZOUH010000100.1:3854-5263 GCA_964582935.1 uncultured Paludibacter sp. | reverse complement strand
TGGTTCGTAGTAATAATCCTCGTTACACAATTACTATCGGTTGGTTGTGGTGTAAAATCTCGTTTGGCTACCGCCGATAAAAAGTTTGAAGCAGGGGAGTATGCCGGAGCAGCTGAATTGTATGCACGGGCTTATTCAAAAATTCCTTATAAAAGTCCTGAGTTAAGGGCAAAGGTTGCTTATAATCAAGCCGAATGCTTGAGAAAGTTAAATTATACCCGTGCTGAAATGATGTATTCCAGGGCTGTCCGGTCAAAATACCAGGACAGTCTTGTTTATTTGAAATTGGCACAAGCCCAGCACAGAAACGGTAAATATGGTGATGCTGCAAAGAATTACAGCATTTATTTACAGTATGATAGCACCAATGTGTTAGCAGAAAACGGATTGCTTGGAACCCAGCTTATTACATCTTGGAAAGGCGAATCAACCGGATATATTGTCAAAAGAGAAAATACATTTTATGCCCGAAATAAACATATTTACAGTCCGGCTTTTCAGGGCACCGACTATGATCAACTTTTTTTCACCTCCAATAATTTCAAACCAAAAAAAGGTGCAGTTAACAATGCCGTAACCAATTTGCCAAATAGCAATATCGTTTTTGTCAAGAAGGATGCTTCGGGCAAGTGGAGTAAACCCGAACCTGCGTTGTCTGAGGAGTTTACCGAAGGAGCAGAAATTGGAAGTTGCAGCTTTTCTCCCGATGGAAAAACCATCTATTTTTCTATGGCGCCACAAAAAGAAGACAGCGATGCCAATGTAGAAATTTATAGTTCTTCGCGTGCGGGTGGCGACTGGACAGCTCCTCAGAAGATTACCTTTTTCAAAGACAGCAGCATTACAGTAGCCCATCCTGCCATAGCACCCGACGGAGAGACGATTTATTTTGTTTCGGATGCCCCAAACGGAGAAGGAGGTACGGACATTTGGAAAGGTACAATAGAAGGTGCAACATGTAAATATATTGAGAATTTGGGACCGCAAATTAACACGCCGGGTGATGAAATGTTTCCCTATGTGAGAGCTGACGGGACTTTGTATTTTTCTTCAGACGGACATCCCGGCATGGGCGGATTGGATATCTTTAAAGCCGTCCCCATCATTAAAGAGGATGCAGAAGAAGATGAGAAAACGGAATGGGCAGTGACCAATATGGGCATGCCGATTAACTCCAACTATGATGATTTTGGCATGAGCTTCGAAGGTAGCAAAGAGAAGGGCTTTTTATCCTCTAATAGAGGACAGATCAGAGGCTTTGATGCCATATATACTTTCGAACTCCCTGAAATGGAAGTGATAGTGCAGGGAAAAGTCTTGGATGACAAACTGAATCCCATCCCGGATGCCATGGTCAGATTGATTAGCAATACCGGCGCAAATATTCGGGTGGTGACTAAAAAAGATGG
>CAZOUH010000100.1:0-3754 GCA_964582935.1 uncultured Paludibacter sp. | reverse complement strand
TCAGATTGATTAGCAATACCGGCGCAAATATTCGGGTGGTGACTAAAAAAGATGGTTCCTATCGAATCAAAATTGATAAAGATATGGACTGCGTGATGTTGGGCACAGCACGTGGTTTCCTAAATAAAAAGGCAGAATTATCATCTCGGGGAGTCAATAAGAGTAAGATTTTTGCGATTGATTTGGTGTTGCCGGCGGTGTTCAGACCAGTACAACTCGACAATATCTTTTTTGAATTTGCACAGTGGAATTTAACGTCTGAATCAGAGAAGGGTCTGCAAGAATTGCATGTCATGCTCACAGATAACCCCAATGTTGTGATTGAAATCAGTGCGCATACAGATTACAAGGGAGATGATGATTTCAATATGGAACTGTCGAATAAAAGGGCACAGTCAGTAGTTGATTATTTAATTGATGCTGGTATCTCGGTAGATCGTTTGATTTCTGTTGGATACGGGGAAGATAAGCCTTTTGTGGTAGATGAGAGTTTACATGCTGCCTATCCTTTTTTACCGCTTGACACGGTTTTGTCAGAGGAATTTATACTAACTTTGAAGCCTGACGAGCAAGAAATAGCAAACCAGATAAACCGAAGAACCGAGTTTAAGGTCGTCAGAATGAGATTAAGATAATCTTTTATTTGTAACCGATATGAAAATTAATCCCTTTTTACTGCTGTATCAATACTTGATTGTGTTGCCTATTGTATTGATATTAACGATAATTACAGCCCTTTTGACCATTATTTTGTCTCCTCTTTTTCCAAACAGTCGAGCAGCTAATTATCCGGCAAGATGGTGGAGTCGGTCCATATGTTATTTATTATTCATTCGTGTGAAAATAAGTGGATTAGAGAAAGCTGACCCGACCTGCTCTTATGTCTTCGTATCCAATCATCAATCCGTTTTTGATATTTTCGTATTATACGGTTGGCTGCCGAATTTGTTCAAATGGATTATGAAAATGGAATTGCGGAAGATGCCATTGGTTGGACAGGCTTGTGAGTCTGCCGGACATATTTTTATTGACAGAAGAAATCCCATGGCTGCTCAAAAAAGCTTAAAGAAAGCCGAAAACAGATTGGTAAAAGGCGTTTCAGTGGTTGTTTTCCCCGAAGGAACACGTACCAACACTGGTCAGATGGGCAAATTTAAAAGGGGTGCTTTTCGTATTGCTACCGATTTAGGTCTTCCGTTGCTGCCCATTACCCTCAAAGGAAGCTTTGAACGTATGCCGCGCCATGCTTTTTATGTCAAACCCGGAACCATTGAGATCATTTTTCACGATCCCATTGATGTAAAACCTTATGGCAATGCAATCAGTCAAGAGTTGATTCAACGCACCTGGGACGTAATTCATGAGGGGATGTGAATGATGATTTATTGCTTCTCTAAATATTTTTTTGTAATATAATCTTCCGGAGTCATTACTCCAATTGTGCTGTTCTTGAAATCTTTTATGTTCCGTGTAAGTATGACGTTGATTTTCCCGTGATTTACAGCTGCATAATGTTGCAGTGCATCTTCAAAATCATTGAAATTAGAAATTAAAGCTGATCTAACCACCTGGTCATCCATCTGAATGATATCTACTATAGCAAGAAGTTGCATTAACTTATTCATAACTTTTTCATGTGTAGCTGTCTGTCTAAGTAGATAGTAAGTATTACTGCAAATGACCGGGGTGATGTATCCTACCATCTTTTTTTCTTCACACCATGATAAGATAGTTGCTGCATATTTGGAAAAAGGTTTGCGATCGTAGAAAAAATCCACAATGACGTCTGTATCAATAAGAGCTGTATCCATTTTATTTTAGATATTTTTCTGTTAATTGTTTTTCCAATTGACTCTCGTAATTAAAGTCATGTGGTTGTCGGAATGAGCCTTTCAATGACTTTGTGATGGGAGCAATTTCAGTATCATTGTTTGTTTCTTCAACCGTGATGACTCTTAGATAATTTTCAATAATATCAGAAAGACTACGTCCTTTATTTTTAGCGTAATTCTTGGCTCTAACGATCACTTGCTGATCTATTGTTAATGTTAATTTTGTAGTCATAATTTTACCTGTTTTTGTTGGATAAAAAACTATACAAAGATAAATACTTATTCTTATACGTGCAAACATTATGAAAAATACACGTGTAATTGTTTTAATATTAATCTTTTCAGTCAAACCACCAGAATGATACAGCATGATTTCATTTATTAAGAAGTATTTTTTTGTAATATCATTCTTTGTCTTATTCATTTCTACAGATATTAATGAGTTAGGTTATAGGTTTTAAATTCCATCGCCAATGACGATTGCAAATAAAAGCAATAAAAAAATAATAAAGCACGCAAAAGGTAAAATCTTTGTATCAGGAGTGCAATATTTACTTTTTGCGTACCATAGGCGATGAATTTATAGGGGTGATTTTGGTTCATAGGCTGAATATATTTTAAAAATGAAGTCTGATTTCTTAAAAAATGCTAATTTGCAAATCATCATAAGAGTATCAATTTTCTTATATACAGCATTTTAAGTCATATTTTCAAATTTATTATTATTGGTATATAGTACTATGTATTGCAAGGTACTGTGTAGTTAATTACTTTTGCAGGGTATTTTCCGATGAAACATATGATTAAGCTAAACAATTTACATAAGACTTATTACACAGAAGCAACTTCCTTGCATGTATTGAAAGGGATAGACCTGACCATAGAGCAGGGTGAGTATGTTGCCATCATGGGTGTTTCCGGTTCGGGAAAATCTACTTTGTTGAATATATTGGGTATTTTAGACAGTTATGATGAGGGAGATTATTTGTTGAATGGTAAGTTGATTAAAAACTTATCGGAACGGCAAGCTGCCAAATACCGCAATGAAATGATAGGTTTTGTGTTTCAGTCCTTTAATTTGATTAATTTTAAAAATGCCTTGGAAAATGTTTCGCTGCCTTTGTATTATCAGAAAATGAGTCGCAAGCGACGTAATATCATGGCTATGGAATATTTAGATAAAATGGGACTGAAGGATTGGGCTTATCATATGCCCAATGAATTGTCGGGCGGACAAAAACAAAGGGTAGCCATTGCTCGGGCATTGATTTCCAAACCTAAGGTATTGCTGGCAGATGAACCCACCGGACAGTTAGATAGCAAAACTACGGAGGAGGTTATTCAATTGCTCACAGAACTGAATCAAACCGGATTAACTACCATTTTGGTTACTCACGAAAAATCTGTAGCAGATGCAACGAAGCGGATTATTCATATCAAGGATGGGGTTATTGGGGATGAATAAAAGCCCCCTAAATCCCCCGAAGGGGGACTTTTGGAGCGTGCAAAAGAATAACCCCCAACCCCCTACATTTCGACAAGCTCAATGACCGAAGGGGACTATGGAGCGTGCAAAAGAATAACCCCCAACCCCCTAAAGGGGGCTGTGGTAGTGCATAAGATGAATATTTTTACGCTGTGTCCCCCTTTCCTTTGGAAAGGGGTTAGGGGATAGGTCAGAATGCTGAAAGAACTTGAAGGGGTAGACCACCCCCAACCCCTCCAAAGGAGGGGGGTGGAGCGTGCAAAAGTTAAACATTTGCACAGACAAAAGTCCCCTTTAGGGGATTTAGGGGTAGAACTTTACAAACCCTTCGACTCCGCTCAGGACACCGCTTTAAGAACTTTAAAACTTTAAGAACTTTATAACTTTAAGAACCCTTCGACAAGCTCAGGGCATCGCTTTACAAACTAAATAAATG
>CAZOUH010000099.1:0-5339 GCA_964582935.1 uncultured Paludibacter sp. | reverse complement strand
GCGGTAGCAATTTGATCTGCTGCTTCGGGAATGCCTTGTTGTTTATAACCGGAGTCGGCAAATGCTTTGCCCCGTGCACCTGTGCCGCGACCATCCACACATACGGTGATGTAACCCTTAGTACTCAAATAGTACTCCCAGCCTATATCCCATTTATCCAATACAAGCTGGGAGTCTGGACCGGAGTACTGTATCATTAAAACCGGATATTGCATGCTTTCATCAAAATTGATCGGTTTTAACATCCAACCGTTTAAAGAAACGCCATCTGTGGTATTGAAACTAAAAAATTCTTTTTGATTGAGTTTGTAAGAATGGAGCGTGTCGGATAGGTTTTTATGATTGCTTATCTCCCTGATATTTTTGCCGTCAGCAGTTCTTAAAACATATGTATCCGGTGTGTTTACATCGGAATATTGATGTACGAAGTAACTGAAATTTTTACTGAAAAATGCCCGATTTGTACCTTTTGCATCTGTCAGATTTGTTTTTTTACCTTTTGCATCAATGGCATAAACCTGTCTTTGCATGGGTGATGATTCAGCGCTCTGATAATAAACCACATTCTTTTTTTCATCTACTCCGTAAAAATCGGTAATGTCCCAATTGCCTTTGGTGATTTGCTTGGCGATGCTGCCATCTTTCCGGTGTCTGTAGATGTGCCGATAACCATCGCGACTGCTCACGCCATAATAATCGGTGCTGTTTTTGCAAAATTTCAAGTAGTCGATATTTTTATAATCTATATATGTTTTGCTTTCTTCTCGGGTGAGTAGTTTAGCAAGCATGGTTTTGGGATTGACCGCATACATATCTAATCGATTCTGATTTCTGTTCAGCTGAAAAACAGCCAATTGATCGCTGTTGTTGGTCCATTTGATACGTGGTATGTAATAATCTGTGTCATGATCAATGAGCTTGACAACGCGTGTGGTCTTGTTGTAATCATCATATACACACACTATAGCACGGGCATTTTTCTCACCTGCTTTGGGATATTTGAAAGCTGTTTGTTCGGGATACAACAGATAATCCTTTTTATGCTTATCCAAAAAGGTTTGGAAAGAAAAGGCTCTGACTTCGCTTTCGTCAAATTTCACAAAAGCCAGTAGTTTACTATCCGGACTCCAAGCATAATGGTGCGTGGCTTCAAATTCTTCTTCGTACAACCAATCGGGAATGCCATTGCTGATTTTCCCGAATTCACCGTCTTTTGTGATTTGTATGTCCGTCTTAAAGTCCACTTTTTTCATGTATAGATTGTGTTCGTGAGCAAACGCAATGTATCGGTCGTCCGGTGAAAAAACCGGTGCTGCTTGTGGCGCTTGGGAAGATAGGGGGTCGAATTCCTTGTATTTGATGTCATAAATATAATAATCAGCGGTAAAAGAACGGCGATACCGCATTTGCTTGTTGTTGTAAACCAATATTTTCTTTTCCCGCGGACTCATGATATAGCCTTCAAATGACTTAATAGGTGCGTTTTGTACTTGTCTGACAGATAGCAAAGTATCGACAATGGCACCCGTTTTATAATTAAATCTGACGATGGTTTGCTGATCAGTCATCAAGGTGTAATGCTCTCCATCATTCATGGATGAAGGAATTTGATCGTTTGTCGTTTTGAATGTACCATCTGTAATTTGATATAATAAATCAGTTGCACCGGCTGTAATCACAGCAGTTATCATCAGCATGAAAAGTGTTTTAATCCTCATATCTCTTTTTATGTAATTTAATTGTAAATGTTGTACCTATACCCATTGTAGTTATAAACGAAATTTCTCCGCCCATATTTTCTATGATACTTTTAGAAATGCTTAACCCCAAACCCATACCGGTACTTTTAGTCGTAAAATTAGGCTTGAAGATATTTTCTTGAATGGATTCCGGGATTCCCGGACCGTCATCGGTAAAAGCAATGGTGACTGTTTCCTGATCTTCGGTAAGCATGACCTTAATTGTACCTTTTGCAGTTATTCTTTTTGAAGTTTTACCTTTTGCACCGTGTTTGAAAGCCTGGGTAGCATTTTTCAATACATTGTTAAACACTTGAATGATTTGTTCGGCATCACATTCAATGACTACGCCGCTTTGCGGACCGTCATAAATGATATTTATATGCTCCTCATTCAGTTTAAATAAATGTATGACTGAAACCAATTTTTTAGCAATGTCAATGGCAGTAAATTTAATTTCAGGCATGCGAGCGATTTCAGAAAAAGTACCGGCTATACGCGAAAGATTGTTTATTTGCTCAATCAGCGTTCGGGTGGCTTTTACGAAATACGCATCAAATTGTTCCGGATTGATATCTTTCGTTCGCTGCAATTGTTGTAGGGTCAACTTCATGGGAGTCAGTGGATTGTTGATTTCATGCGCTACCTGACGAGCCATGGTCCTCCAGGTAGTTTCTCTTTCTGATGCCAATAAAAGTTGCGTGTTTTTTTCGAGTTCTTCAACGGTTTGGTTGTACTGTTCAACCAACTGCCCAATCTCATCTTTGGATTTATAGGCTACCTTTTCGTTTTTACCGTCCAAGCGCATCAATTTCATTTTCTTTTCAAGTTGATGCAGTGGTTTTGCCAATCTTCTTCCCACAATAAGAATGAGGATTACAGAAATAATGATGACAATGAGATAGATTTGCATCACTGTTCCTGAAAATTGCTCCAATTTAGCATTTATTTCAGTCTGACTGAAATATTGAGGAATAGAAATAAATCCGATTTGCAGGAAATCACCATTCAATAAATCGGTGTATGTAGCCAAATAGGTCAAATTACCGATTTGTTCATATTGATTTTGTGTCTCATTTTCAGCAAAGTATATTTCCGGAGACATTAAATCACTTATTAAATGTTTGCTGAAAATCAAGGATTGCGAACTTCCCCTCAGCCGACCGGCATTATCAAACACATTGATGTCAATTTGGTATCTGTAAGCAAGTTCCTGCAAGTTGTTGTTTAAATCCTGCATATCAACCAAGCGAATGTCTTCTGTCCAATAATATAAATCCTGAAGCGATTTTTGAATGTAATGTTTTTTCTTTTCAAGTCCGGAAATTTGCTCTTGCTGATAGTTGTTTCTGATGTAATTCAAAGAAAATATTAAAATGCTGATAAAGCTGACTAACAACATAAAAATGAATACAACTTGAAACTTTGCAGTTAAGCCCGGCGGATTGATTCGCCCTTGTCGTATGATTTGATACAGATGCGACACCCCCATGGCAACGAGCAAGTAAATCAGCACTGCAAAAAGGGCGTAAAAAATAAAATTTCGATATGCAAAAGGTAAAATTTCTGTAATGACTATCTTCGTGTCCTCTTGTTTGAAGATATAAAATGGTTTGTCTTTATATTTTAATTTTGTAAATCCTTCATCTACATTGTTAAAGATAAAATCTGTTTCATTCCAATTGTATCTTGAATCGCTGTACGTAAGGCGATCCTGCTCATATTTCGCAATGGAAATTTGTTTTTGCCTTTGTGCATCTGCTTCCTCGCTGATTAATAAATCCGGAAAACTATAACTTCTGAAGTTGGTTTTAGGCTGAAACTCAAAAATCAACAGCTTGTGTTCATCCGATGATTTATAATCAGATTCACCCTGATGAATGTCCACTAATCCCATAAAGCTGATATCGTATAATGAGGCAGGCAAACTGTAAAAATCCGTATTTTTTACCTTCTTCCCGGCAAATTCTAAAAAACGTACATAATAGGACAACTCATGAGAGTTTTTGGATAAAGTATGGATGTGCACATTAAATTGATTCCAAAAGCCCTGCAAATACTTTTGATATAGGTATTGGCTCATCGAATCAGTTTCAAAAGTGCTTGCTGAGAGTTTTTTAAGTTTGGAGTCTTGTTTCAAACTTTTATCCAATTCTTCTAACAAAAGGACTGCGATAGGATCGTCCGGAGCATGTCCGTTAATCAGTATGTTTTCGGCTTGAATCCGATATTTGCTGTTCTTTTTATATTCGGTTAAATGATAGGCATCATAAAAAAACAATGCGCTGAGGAGCAGCATGAAAGCTGCAAAAATATTCCAGCTTGTTTTTCTGCCAAATAGATATATCCAAACATAATTGAAAAGGAATACCAACACTATCAACACAGTGAAAAGAGTCACGAACTCACGAGACATCAAGCTGTAAACAAAAACGCCAGTACCTGCAATGACAAAGTCAGTTAGTATCAGATCTGAAAGTTTTTTAGATTTAGTTTGTTGATCGTTGATAATCAGAAAAAAAACAAATAGTCCGATACCCAAGATAAAAATTAATACCTGCGCCCAGATATTGAGATAATCAATTTCGTGTATATTTGAAATACAAAAGCTGATATTAGTTTGTAAAACGAGTCTTTTAAAAATTTCAAAATAAAACAACAGATAGAGCAAAAAGAATACTCTTCGCACTAAGAAATTTGATTTTTTGTCAGTTGTTTTCTTGTAAAATAGTACAGCTGCGACAACGACAAACAAACCGATAGCAGTCAGTGCAATTAAAGTGTTAATGAGTTGACTGACTGCGTAATCCTTCGATGCAAACAGCTGATTGCTAAAGAGCAGGCTTGGAAAACCGGCATAAATCCCCATAAGCAAAATAGCACCAATCACAACGGTTGTAACCATAAACTGTACTTTTGTCAGGTCTTTTGTGTTGAAAAATCTATGGGTGTTAAAAAATAAGATCAGCAGTAAAAAGAAAGATGCTGCAAACATTACAAATCCGGCAATTTGGATAGGTTTATGATTGTTTGCTGCCGGATCAGGAATAAGACTGAACAGAAAATCACCATGAGGATCAATGATTAACATGTCTTCATGATGGATGCTGTCTGAAATAGCTACGCTGTCATCAATTTTAAAGCGCGGGTGGAAGCTTTTAATCAGATAATCGTTTTCGTAGGGATAATCTGTTTTGATGGGTATAAAAGACAGGATGGAAGTATGATCAATTTGATTGTACCATTTGTAAATGCCGTATGCATTATGCAAATGAATGAAATGCCACTGTTCATCTTTACGAATTGCCCCCTCGTTGATTTCGTACAAATTGCTGTTCCAAAACAACAATTCATCATCTTGAAAAACAAAAATGGCTATTTCTTGTTTTAACTGAGAGCAAAGGTTCAGCAGAGTTTCGTTAGAAAAATCATCATTATTTACGATTTGCGTTATCAGGTCATCAGATTTTTCAATGGTATGAAAAACGGTCTCCTGAAATTTTTTAACAGAAAAAGATGGGACAGAGGCATGATGATTCCAACATTCAAAAGCCAAGCCCGCGATTGTAAATATCACGAACGCAAGACAAAGGATTTTAT
>CAZOUH010000098.1:0-5457 GCA_964582935.1 uncultured Paludibacter sp. | reverse complement strand
ACATCAACAACCTGACTCCTGTTGAAGCCTTGAATAAATTGAATGAAATTAAGCGCATCATCAAAGCTAAGTAAAAATCACAGCAACCAAGTAGCTACAGAGAAATAGATCAGCACGCCACATATATCCGCAATGGATGTAATCAGCGGTGCACTGGCTGTAGCAGGGTCGAGTTTCAATTTAGTAAAAATAAAAGGCAACAGCATACCGATCAAACTACCGGTCATCACAATCAAAATCATGGTCAGCGATACCACCCAAATGATTTCCGGCGACCTGAAACTGGCAATAGCAGCTACGCCCACAGCCATGGTCAAGCCTAAAAAGAGCGATACCAATAATTCCTTACCAATCAGTTTATACCAGTCTGAAAGCTCTACATCTCCAATTGCCAACGAGCGGATCATCAGGGTTGCAGATTGAGAACCGGCATTTCCGCCACTATCAATTAACAAGGGTAAGAAAAACACTAAGGATACAAAGGTGGCAATCATTTCCTCAAAACTTGACATGGCAGCACCTGAAAAAACATTGACGAAGACCAAAACCATCAGCCACACAATTCTATTTTTATACAGTTCGCCCACTCTCTCTTTCAAAGGATTGGAAATCGCCGACTGAAACGAACCAAATTTGTGGAAGTCTTCCGTTGATTCTTCTTCTGCCACGTCCATGATATCATCCACCGTCACAATTCCCAAGAGTATGCCTTCGTCGTTGACAACGGGCAAAGCCACCCTGTCGTAATCGCTAAAAGCCTTGATGGCAGTCTCCTGATCATCCATCACGTCTAATGCTACAAAGCGACTATCCATCAAATCCTCAATTTTTTTAGTAGGATAAGCCAAGATAAGCTCTTTGATTCTGAGGTCATCGATCAACTTCCAGTCATCGCTTACAATATAAATGACATTCAAAGTTTCAGAATCCCTGCCGAATTTTCGGATGTGATTGAAAGTTTCTTCGATGGTGAAATGTGGTTTCACAGCCACATATTCAGGCGTCATCAAACGACCGATACTATCTTCAGGATATCCTAAAAGTTGCGTGGTGATGTTGCGTTCTTCAGGCGACAGCAATTGCATGAGGCGTTGTGTGACCGTACCGGGAAGTTCTTCGAAAAAAGCTGTTCTGTCGTCAGGCTCAATATCGTTCAACAGGTTGGAAAGCGTTTGCACCCTGTTAGCCAGTCCTTCAATGATTTGCTCCTGAATGTCATGCGACAATAATTGAAACACATCTTTAGCCTGCATACGACCGAGCAGTCTGAAATAGATTATTTCTTCACCTTCCGAACAGTCTTCAATCAGTTCGGCTATCTGGTTAGAATCATAGGTGTTCAGGGTATCTTTTAAGGTCTTCCAATCCTTATTATCAATAAGATGTTGAAAGTCGGTTTTGAGTTCAACCATAATGATGTCTCCTTACAATTTAGCACTACAAGGAAACATCCGTCTCCTTATAGGGGGATTAATAATTTCTGCTGACTATGATACGGGCCTTCGTCCATTTCAAAAGATTTTTAAATTTTCAGATGCAAAAGTAAGAAAATTTATTGGTTAGGCAAGGGGTTGGTAAAACAATCCACACAAATTCCAAACATTAAAAATGTTGCAGTTTTCAGGATGATTGAAGTATTTTGCCGTTTTTTTATAAGAAAAAAAAGAAATTTGTAAGACATCAAGGTGAAAAACAAAAAATGTATTACATTTGTGCCTTAAAACAATAAAGAAAAAAATCTCTATTTATCGGAATATCTGCTCTCTTAAAAACAGGTCGAAACTGCCTTTATCCGTCTGCTTGATCATCCCGAAAATATAAAGATTCAATCGCAATTCAACATAATTTATTTGTAAATGAAGAAACATAATTTTAATGCGGGTCCTTCTATTTTGCCGCGCGAAGTGATTGAAAAAACAGCACAGGCTGTATTGGATTTAAATAACTCAGGATTATCGGTATTAGAAATATCTCACCGCTCTAAAGACTTTCAGGCAGTGATAGACGAGGCGGTTGCTCTTTTTAAAGAGGTATTGTCCATTCCTGAAGGTTATTCGGTTCTGTTTCTCGGAGGAGGTGCCAGTTTACAATTTTGCATGGTGCCTTATAACTTAATGGAATCAAAATCAGCTTATTTGAATACAGGGACTTGGGCGAGCAAAGCGATGAAAGAAGCAAAAGGCTTTGGTGAACTCGTTGAAGTGGCTTCTTCAAAAGCAGCTAATTTTAACTATATCCCCAAAGATTACGTAATTCCTGCTGATGCGGATTATTTTCATATCACTACCAACAACACCATCTTTGGGACTGAATTATTAACGGATATCGATTCCCCCGTTCCTTTAGTTGCCGATATGTCGTCCGATATCTTCTCGCGACCGGTGGATGTATCGAAATATGCCCTGATTTATGGAGGAGCACAGAAGAATTTGGCTCCTGCGGGTTTGGCTTTCGTCATCGTAAAAGATGAGGTGCTTGGCAAGGTAACACGTCATATTCCTTCTATGTTGGATTATCAAATCCATATCGACAACGGCTCTATGTACAACACACCGCCGGTATTGCCGATTTACAGTGCTTTAGAAACTTTGCGCTGGATTAAATCCATTGGTGGATTGCAAGAGATGGAAAAGCGTAACATTCAGAAAGCTACACTTTTGTATGATGAAATTGATCGCAACCCGTTATTTGTGGGAACAGCAGCCAAAGAAGACCGTTCACGCATGAATATATGTTTTGTAATGAAACCGGAATACGCTGATTTAGAAGCTGAATTTTTAAAATTTGCTACAGAACGTGGTATGGTCGGCATCAAAGGACACCGCTCGGTTGGCGGTTTCAGAGCATCTACTTACAATGCACTCCCCCTCGAAAGCGTACAAGCTTTGGTGGACTGCATGCAAGCATTTGAAGCCCTGAAAAAATAATCTGAATTAATGATTAACAATTAATAATTTACAATTATGAAAGTATTGGTTGCCACCGATAAACCATTTGCTCGGGCAGCAGTGGATGGTATCAGGGAAATAATTGATGCTGCCGGTTATGAGTTGGTTTTACTTGAAAAATATACTGATAAACAACAGCTGCTTGAGGCTGTAGCAGATGTTGAGGCTATCATTATACGCAGTGACATTGTAGATGCAGCAGTAATTGCTGCTGCAAAAAAATTAAAAATCGTGGTTCGCGCCGGTGCCGGCTATGATAATGTTGACTTGGAGGCTGCAACTGCTGCAGGGGTATGTGTTATGAATACGCCGGGGCAAAATTCCAATGCAGTTGCTGAGTTGGCTTTTGGTCTGTTGATTTATGCAGCCCGCAACTTCTACAACGGTAGTTCCGGTATCGAACTAAAAGGCAAAAAACTGGGGATACAGGCTTATGGCAATGTTGGTCGTAATGTGGCTCGCATTGCTAAGGGTATAGGCATGGAACTGTATGCTTATGATGCTTTTTGCAGTGATGAATTCATTGCGGTAGATGATGTGGCTCCCCTGCATTCAGTAAAGGAACTTTACGAAAAATCTGATGTCTTGTCTATCAACATCCCGGCTACACCGGAAACGAAAAAATCCATCAATAAAGCTTTGTTATCTCTGCTTCCCGAAGGCGCTATAGTCGTTAATACGGCACGCAAGGAAGTGATTGACGAAAAAGAATTGGTGGAGTTGATGCAAGAACGTTCCGACATCAAATACTTGACTGATATCAAGCCTGATAATCACGAAGAAATGTGTGAAAAATTCCCCGGACGCTATTTCTCTACGCCAAAGAAAATGGGTGCACAAACCGCAGAAGCAAATATCAATGCAGGCTTAGCTGCTGCCAACCAAATCGTTCGATTCTTAACAACCGGTGAAGAGCGTTTTCGAGTGAATAAATAAGTGCTATTGATTCCTCACATTAACCCAATTTAACATCATATTAAATTAGTTCTAATAATTTCAAAGCTCCTGTTTTTTTTGTAATTTTGCAGGCTGTTGTTCGTTCTTATATAGAACACAGTTTGAATATGATTAAATCAATAGGAATTATTTCGCAAATTATTGGACCGGTAGTGGACGTTTATTTCGATTTGGATACAAATAAACAAGAAGAGCTACCTGCCATTCACGATGCTTTACTGATAACTCGCAACAACGGACAGACTTTATACGCTGAAGTTCAGCAGCATATAGGGGAAAACACGGTCCGGACAGTCGCCATGGATTCAACCGACGGTTTGCAAAGGGGCATGATTGTACGTACCTACGGTGGCACCATTACCGTACCCGTTGGCGAACAAGTCAAAGGCAGGCTGATGAATATCACCGGCGAACCCATTGACGGCATGCTGGACTTGAGTCGCGAAGGAGCCTACTCCATCCACAGGGAAGCCCCCAAATTTGAGGATTTATCCACAGTAACGGAGGTGTTTTTTACCGGTATCAAAGTCATCGACTTGTTAGGTCCTTACGCCAAAGGCGGAAAAATCGGACTATTCGGCGGTGCCGGAGTTGGAAAAACAGTGCTGATTCAAGAGCTGATTAATAATGTGGCAAAGGCGCACAGTGGTTATTCCATCTTTGCCGGCGTAGGAGAACGTACCCGTGAGGGCAACGATTTGCTCAGAGAAATGATTGAATCCGGTGTCATACATTATGGTGATGCGTTCAAGAAAAGCATGGAAGAAGGCAACTGGGATCTGTCGAAAGTGGATTATGAAGAATTGAAAAAATCTCAGGCTACTTTGGTATTCGGACAGATGAATGAACCTCCCGGAGCCAGGGCTTCAGCGGCTTTATCGGGCTTGACGGTTGCCGAATCATTCCGCGATGGAACAGACGAAAATAAAAAAGGCAGCAATGACATTCTTTTCTTTATCGATAATATTTTCCGCTTCACGCAAGCAGGCTCAGAAGTTTCAGCCCTGTTGGGGCGCATGCCTTCAGCCGTAGGTTATCAGCCTACCCTCTCCACAGAAATGGGTGCCATGCAGGAAAGGATTACTTCTACGAAATACGGTTCTATCACTTCGGTACAGGCTATTTATGTACCTGCTGACGATTTGACAGACCCTGCACCTGCAACTACTTTCTCGCACTTGGATGCAACGACCGTCCTCAGTCGCAAAATATTTGAATTAGGCATCTTCCCTTCGGTTGACCCCTTGGAATCATCATCCCGTATTTTAACTCCTGAACTTTTGGGAGATGATCATTATCAAACGGCTCAGCGCGTTAAACAAATCCTCCAAAGAAATAAGGAATTACAAGATATTATCTCTATATTGGGCATGGAAGAATTATCAGATGAAGATAAGATAACGGTCAGACGCGCCCGGAAAGTACAAAGGTATTTGTCACAGCCGTTTTTCATGGCTGCACAGTTTACAGGCGTACCCGGCGTGATGGTGCCCATCGAAGAAACAATCAGGGGTTTCAAAATGATATTGGATGGCGAGTTGGACGAATATCC
>CAZOUH010000097.1:0-5472 GCA_964582935.1 uncultured Paludibacter sp. | reverse complement strand
GAGTTTCTGGCAACTATTTCTCCGAGAAATCCGGTCATAAATAATTGCGTGCCCAATATCATAGCCACCAAAGCAATGTAAAAATAGGGACTGTCGGTTACCAAAGTAGCCCTGACCTGATTGAGGATGGCGTGAATTTTTACGGCGCCGACCACGATGACGGCAATAAATCCTAAGATAAACATCAAACTGCCATAGAGACCGAAAAAATGCATGGGCTTTTTACCGAATTTATTTAAGAACCAAACAGTCATTAAATCTAAATATCCATTTACAAAACGGTTCATACCAAATTTAGTCGTGCCAAATTCACGTTTTCTGTGCGTGACCACCTTTTCTCCAATTTTGGTGAAGCCTGCGTTTTTCGCTAAAAAAGGGATATAACGGTGCATCTCGCCATATACTTCTATGTTTTTTACTACCTCGTTTTTGTAAGCTTTTAAACCACAGTTCATATCGTGCAGTTTTAAGCCCGTCACCCTGCGTGCAGTCGCATTGTAAAGTTTGGAAGGCAGGTTTTTAGCTAATTTAGAATCGTATCTTTTCTTTTTCCATCCTGAAACTAAATCATATCCATCTTCCATTATCATTCGATAAAGTTCGGGAATTTCATCCGGACTGTCCTGTAAATCAGCATCCATGGTGATCACTACATCACCCAGCACTTCTTGAAACCCACAATGTAAAGCGGGAGACTTTCCATAGTTATTACGGAATTTGATGCCTTTTACATGCTGCGAACGAGATTTTAAATCTTCGACAACTTCCCAGGATCCATCTGTGCTGCCGTCATCAACAAAAACGATTTCATAGCTGAGTTGATTTTTTTGCATCACTTCGTCAATCCAATCATGCAGCTTGGGCAGTGATTCTGCTTCATTATAAAGCGGTATGACAACGGATATGTTCATAGGTCTATAAATAAAAATTACATCTTTTTCGTTCCAAAATACTGATTATGTTTATGAATGCTGAGATTCCGAAAGGCTGTCATCTTCAAAAATACTTTTTTCCTTTTTAAGGATAAAACCTAAAATCAAGCCGAGTGCGAATCCCAATAATACATTGACCCATATGGTTTGAATGGAATAGGTGACAGGGCGCATCGTTTTCTCAAGTGTTGAAAAATAATCATCATCGAGCGGTAAGTTGAGTTTTTCAAAAATAGAACGATTCTCCTCAATCTGGCGCATGCCTTCTTCAAAGAGAGCAGGTAAATATTCAGGATTGATGTACTGCAAATAGATAATTTTAAAAACGGAAGCGATGACGGCAGCAAACAAGAAAGTCAGTACCACATAATTAAAGACTTTCCAATATTTGATTGTTCCTCCGCAGTCCACGTCTCGATATCGTTTCGTCATCTTGTGCATGAGTACAATGATAAGAGCCATCACCAAATAAGAAAGAAGTACCAAGGGTAAAATCTTAGATCCGGTCAACAGAAAGTTTACAAAAAACAGTACTCCCATGATTAAGCCGTTGGTCATGGTGGATTTAAATATATTGTCTTGCATATGTTGAGATTTTAATTGTTTGGTATCGGCATGTTGCCGTTTTGCTTGCAGTTTGTGAAGATACAAAAGTACAAAAAGTTATGTACTAATAGGAATTTACAGGCTGCTGAATTTTTTGTTTCTGTTTATATATTTGAGATGTAGATGATTATTGATGGTAACAGAGCTGTGCGGAGCAATATTTATCGAAGGTGCTTGAACGCCCTGCCCTATGACTTGATCCGACACTTCAGTCAATGCCTCATCCCACAATCCGGTATCAATCAAGTTGTTGAGTAATTGGGCGCCTCCTTCGACCAATACAGAATGAATATCTTTTGATGTAAGTATTTGCAGTAAATTGTTTAGCATATGCTCTTCAAAATGAAGATAAATGTATTCGGTACTTTCCGTATTTTCTCGTGGATTTTCAGTAAAAATCAAAGTTTTAGCCATGCCGTTAAAAATATTGTAATCTTCGGGTATCCTTCCGGTACGATCTAAAATGATGCGAATGGGATTTTTGCCGGGCCAATGTTTGGTGGTCAGTGATGGATTATCCAAGATTGCTGTGTTGGTGCTGACCATGATAGCCTGATTTTCTGACCGGATTTTATGGGTGATTTGTTTGGCAATCGGACCGGAAATTTGAAGTGGAGGGGTGTCGGCATCGTGACGGATGATATCAATAAATCCATCTCTTGTCTCAGCCCATTTCAATAGGATGAATGGTCTGTTTTCGTTATGTAAAGTGAAGAAACGCTTATTTAAGCGACGACATTCGTTTTCTAACACATTTGTCACTACTTCAATACCTGCATCTTGTAAAATTTTGATGCCTCTACCCGACACTTTCGGATTGGGATCTAAAGTGCCAATCACCACTTTGGGGATTTTTTTATCAACGATAAACTGAGCACAAGGAGGTGTTTTTCCCATATGGGAACAGGGTTCTAAATTAACATACAAAGTCGATTCTTGGAGTAATGCCTCATCTTTTACAGATAAAATAGCATGAGGCTCAGCATGAGCTTCTCCGTACCTTTGGTGAAATCCTTCGCCAATAATTTGATGATTGTGTACTACAACAGCGCCGACCATCGGATTTGGAGCTACATGTCCTCCACCGAAAGCAGCAAGTTGTAAGCATCTGTACATGTATTTTTCCTCGTAATTCATTTTGTTGATTTTCTCCTTCTAAGCAATCAAGCCGACTTAGATGTGATTGTGTGAAAATTAAAAATTATCATGTAAATTTGCAGACCATGCAACAAGCCATAAAATTCATCCGCAGCAATTTGTCAGCTTCTTATGAAACATTAGAGCTGCAATCAGTGTCTCGTTTGCTGCTATCTAAAATCAGCGGCTACAGTTTCACTGAAATTATAGTTAACAAAAATACAATATTTTCTGCAGAACAGAGAGCAATCTTGGAGATTTATGTAGAAAAGCTCAAAAGGGGCATGCCGGTACAATATGTATTGGGTGTAACGGAATTTTGCGGCTTGCCTTTTATGGTCAATGAGGCGGTACTGATTCCGCGACCTGAAACTGAGGAATTAGTTCAATGGATGGTTCAGGAAATTGAACCTGATAGTCACATTCTTGATATTGGAACCGGGAGTGGTTGCATTGCTGTGGCTTTAAAGCATTTTTTACCGGATGCTGATGTACATGCCTGCGATATTGCTGTTGAAAGCTTAGCAGTAGCCGCAAATAACGCCGATAATCTCCGTTTGCCGGTTTATTTTTTTCAATGTGATATTTTAGAGGTCGAAAAATCAGACCGGAAATATCATGTCATCGTAAGCAATCCGCCCTATATTCCTCAATCTGAACGTACGGATATGATGCGCAGGGTAAAAGATTTTGAACCAGAAAGGGCTTTGTTTGTTGAAGATACCGATCCTTTGATTTTTTATCGTAAAATTGCACAATTTGCCCTGTCCAACTTATTTTCCGGAGGAAATTTGTTTTTTGAAGTGCATCGTGACTATGGCAAAGCCTGTGTTCAACTATTGGAAGATATGTCGTTTGTAGATATTCAATTAAAAAAAGATATATTTGGTAATGAACGGATGGTGAGGGCGGTAAAGGAATGATTGCATATCACATGTTTGCACACATTAAACTTTCTACCTTACATGGCGTCTAAACACTAATTTTGTAATTTATACATGAATGGCTGCTAAAGAAAGTAGGGATATATTGAGTTTGCTTGCCCATCCCAAAACGCGGGAAAAAGCATTTTCTGAATTGGTACTTTTGTATCAGGAACGCTTGTATTGGCATATCCGAAAAATGGTTTTGTCGCATGATGATGCCCATGATGTGTTGCAGAATACTTTTATGAAAGCATGGAGAGGACTCGGTAATTTCAGAGGAGATGCGCAACTGTCAACGTGGTTGTACAAAATAGCCACCAATGAAACTATGACGTTTTTAAGTACCATGAGGATGCGTAATCTCACAGGAATAGATGATGTTGAAAGTCTGCTTGAGAATCAATTAAAAGCTGATTCGTACTTTTCCGGTGATGAAGCTGAAATGAAACTCCAGGAGGCTATCCTTAGGTTGCCGGAAAAACAACGATTGGTATTCAATATGAAGTATTTTGATGATTTGAAATACGAGGAGATGGAAAAAATATTAGATACTTCAGTTGGAGCACTGAAAGCCTCTTATCACCATGCAGTCAAAAAAATAGAAAAGTTTTTATCGACAGCAGAGTGAATTAAATCAACGCGTATTTATCTAATAAACAATTTCCTTTAACTTTTTCAAATTAAACCTTTTAGTTTTATGTCAGTCTAAATAACCGTATCGCAATAAAATGGAAAAAATAGATCAGAAAATATTAGAAAAGTTCGGAAACAACAATCCGTTTACTGTGCCGGAAGGCTACTTTGAAGATTTTGCCTCCAACATCAATGCTCAAATAGCAGGTGAACAAGTGACATTTAAAAAACTGATGAAACCTTGGATGTACTTAGCAGCCATGTTTGTTGGCATATTCTTGATGGCTAATGTTTTTTATGCCATCCATCGGCAAAATATAAATCGAGATGCCGAATTATATGAAATGTATCTCATGTCACAATTGGATCAGACGATCCTATACGATTACTATGCGTTTTCAATGACAGATGATGACGCAAATAATAACCATTAAAATTAAAAAGGAATGAAACCGAAATTATTAATTGCTTTTACGCTCTTATTCTTCTTTGGTACCCTCTCAGCACAACAAAGAGGTCCCCGTTTTTCAAAAGAAGAAGTTGTGAATCAAAAATGGACTACCATCAGTGGAAAATTAAATGCATCAGCTGAAGAGTTGGCTAAGATTGAACCAATTTTTCGTGAGACTGAAGATGAATTGTGGAATTTATTGGCTAAAAACAGAGAGACTTTCAGAAACAGCAGGCGTGCAAATGCTCCGGGAGGTGCCAATTTCGAAGCCATCAATGAAGCCATGGTGAATTTTGAAGTTGAGAATGCAGCTATTCATAAAAGGTATTATCTGAAATTGAAAAAAGCAGTTTCTGCAGAAGTCATCAATCAGTTGTTAAGAGCAGAAAAAGATTATCAAAGAGAACTGATGCAAAGAAATGTTGGTCAGCCGAGGGAACCCAGACAACCCGGAGAAACAAGAGGTCAAAGAGAGCCAAGGCGACCGAACGGAGGAATTTGAATGCGTTTTTTGAAGTACCAAGACAATGCTGATTGTCCGTAAGTAAGCGGTTTGTGAATTGTTTAAAAGTGATAGCTTGCCGGTAGTCGATCTTAAGTCGATTGTCGGCAAGTTTCGTTGTGTGACTATTTTTCAGTGAATAAACTGTCTTTTGTGTTTTAACATCCGGAAAAATAGATTATCTTTGCACTCCCAAAGTAATAAGGTACTTTGGCCGAGTGGTTAGGCACCGGTCTGCAAAACCGTCTACGGCGGTTCGAATCCGCCAAGTACCTCCAATTAACA
>CAZOUH010000096.1:0-5486 GCA_964582935.1 uncultured Paludibacter sp. | reverse complement strand
TAGGAGTTAGGAGTTAGGAGGTTCAATTAATTTTTTTACTTTTGTCCATTACTTTAACATACTCTTCATCATGCAAACTTATCTCGGTCTCGGTAGCAATTTAGGCAAGAAAGAACACAATATCAATTTTGCCATTCAGCAAATAGCTGAGCAAGTGGGCAAAGTAATACGCCGATCTACTTTCTACCATTCGGATCCGGTGGGGTTTTCATCTGACAATCAGTTTGTGAATGCGGTTGTTTTAGTTGAAACCCAACTTGAACCTTTAGATTTGCTGCATCAACTACAATATATCGAACGTGAGATGGGCAGGACAAACAAAACCAAAGAGGGAGTGTATGAGGACAGAATCATCGACATTGACATACTGCTTTACGATAACCTGACCATCGACTTACCCGAATTAACGATTCCTCACCCCCGGATGCAGGAGAGGGATTTTGTAATGAAACCGCTGAAGGAGATACAATGTTGACTGAAAGACTTCGGTTTGCCCATCATAACTGCATATCATATTGATGATAATCACTCAGTACTTTCAGGGCTTTTTCAACATCTTTTTCAAAAACCATCACGACGACACTTGCGCCAAGCTCTTGAAGCATTGGTAAAATCTGGGCACTGGTAGAGTCGTAAATGGAACTTGAAATGTTTTGCTCCGTGAGGATTTGCTGATCTAACCTTGCCTCCTCAATACGGTCATAACTCTTAAGTTTTACAATTTTATCCTGCGTATTCATAGCTTAAATGATGAAGTATTAAAGTAAAAACCTATACATATTACAACAATACAAAGATAAAAATGTTTGTGGAATAACCATTCAATCCGACAAGCTCAATTATTTTTTTTAATTTTGCACGATATTGACGGTAAGACCATGAGGCTGTATCAAAAGTCAATCAGCACACCGATAAAACGGATGAAAACGGATGAAAACGGATTTGATATGTGCAGTTTATCAAATATATACAAAAATATTGAAATATTTTTTCGTATAAATCTGTAAAATCCGTATTATCTGTATGCTTTTTAGACAAGCTCACAAAACATGTTGTGACATTTGTCTGTATAAATATGTAAAATCTGCGTTGTCCGTATGCTTTTGAGACAGCTTCATTGAAAATGATGATATGATAAATATGATGAGAGAAACGATTAGTAAAGAAGAAGTGAATGAATTGCCTCTTGTTTTTTTTGAAGGGGAAATTATTGTTGTTGATACAGAAAAGAAAGCGAAAGAAGCAATCAAAGTGCTGCGTAAACAAAAAATAGTAGGTATTGACACTGAGACCAAACCCTCATTTAAAAAGGGACAATCCCATAAAGTTGCCCTGTTACAAATAGCCACAGCAGATCAATGTTTTTTATTCAGATTGAATAAAATTGATTTTCCTGAAACATTGGCAGCTTTTTTATCCCGCAAATCAATTCAAAAAATCGGATTGGCTTTGAGGGATGATTTTATCGGTCTCAATAAACATTATAACTTTAAGCCTGAGAATATCATTGATTTACAAAGTATAGTCAATAGTTACGGCATTTTAGAAAAAGGGCTTCAAAAGATATTTGCCATTGTTTTCAATCAAAAAATATCAAAAAGCCAACGCCTTTCCAACTGGGAAAGTGAGGAGCTGACAGACAAGCAACAATTGTATGCCGCAACAGATGCCTGGGCTCCACTGATGATTTACCAAGCATTAAAACAAGCTCGAAAATTAAGTAAAGATGAAATATCAGCTAACAAAACAATAAATTATGAGGAGGATAATACTTGAAAATATGGAGTTTCATGCTTATCACGGTGTTTTAGAGCATGAAAAAAAAGAAGGAAATACTTTTATTGTTAGTCTGAGTATAGACTTTGACACTTCTATTGCCGGTGCTTCCGACTGCTTGGAAGACACGCTCAACTACCAATGGGTTTATGATGCCGTAAAAGAAGAAATGGAAACCCCTTCTGAGCTTATTGAACATATTGCACAACGTATCATGGATCATTTGATGCTTTATTTTCCTCGCATTGAAGCCATATCTTTAAAACTATCCAAACTCAATCCACCTTTAGGTGGGAAAGTTGAAAAAGTCACAATTCAACTTGAAGAAAGACGATAATCGATAAATCCGACTATTTTTTGTATTTTTGCACTTCAAATTTTAAAAAAGATTGAAGTTTATTTTGAATGAACAAAATTAGAAATTTTTGCATCATCGCTCATATCGATCATGGGAAAAGTACCTTGGCAGACAGGTTATTGGAACACACAAATACAGTGTCGGAAAAAAACCTACAGACTCAGGTGTTGGACAGCATGGATTTGGAGAGAGAGAGAGGGATTACGATTAAGAGCCATGCCATCCAAATGAAATATAAATCGGGGGATGACGCATACACACTCAACCTGATAGATACTCCCGGACACGTTGATTTCTCCTATGAGGTTTCACGGTCGATTGCCGCCTGCGAAGGTGCACTACTGATTGTAGATGCCACGCAAGGCATTCAGGCACAAACCATTTCCAACTTATACATGGCAATTGAGTATGATTTGGAAATCATTCCGATCATGAATAAAATGGATATGGATGCTGCGATGCCGGAAGAGGTAGAAGATCAGATTGTTGATTTGTTAGGATGCAAACGGGAAGAAATCATCCGGGCAAGTGGCAAGACTGGTCTTGGCATAGAGGAAATACTTGAAGCTATCATCAACAGGGTACCCGCGCCGGTTGGCGATCCTGAAGCGCCATTGCAGTGTTTGATTTTCGATTCTGTTTTCAACTCTTTCAGAGGAATCATCGCCTATTTCAAAATTACGAATGGCACCATCAACAAAGGTGATTTGGTGAAATTTGTGGCAACCGGCAAAGAGTACAATGCGGATGAGATAGGAATTTTGCAAATGGATATGGTGCCCACTCAAACGCTGAGTGCCGGCAATGTGGGCTATATTATTTCCGGCATCAAAAGCTCGAAAGAGGTAAAAGTCGGAGACACCATTACCCATGTCAAGCGCCCCTGCGAGAAAGCCATTTCAGGTTTTGAGGAAGTAAAGCCCATGGTTTTTGCCGGCGTTTATCCGGTGGATGCCGAAGATTTTGAAGATTTGCGTGCTTCCATTGAAAAATTACAACTCAATGATGCCTCTCTGACTTTCGAACCGGAGTCATCTGTAGCCCTTGGATTTGGATTCAGATGTGGTTTCTTAGGCATGCTGCATATGGAAATCGTACAGGAACGCTTGGATCGTGAGTTCGACATGAACGTAATCACCACCGTGCCCAACGTTTCCTACAAAGTATATACGAAAAAAGGAGAATTGTTGGAAGTCCATAACCCGTCGGGCTTACCTGATATAATGCTGATCGACCGAATAGAAGAACCTTATATCCGTGCTTCCATCATCACACGTACAGAACATATTGGTCAGATTATGACGCTTTGTCTCGAAAAGCGCGGAGAGCTGATTAAACAAGATTACATATCCGGAGGCAGGATGGAACTCATTTTTGATATGCCTTTGGGGGAGATTGTGTTCGACTTCTACGATCGTTTGAAAAGCATCTCAAAAGGCTATGCTTCTTTTGACTATCATCCACATGGTTATCGACCGTCCAAACTGATCAAATTAGATATACTTCTTAACGGCGAGTCGGTGGATGCCTTATCTTCGCTGATTCACTTTGACAATGCCGTATCTTTGGGTCGTCGTATGTGTGAACGACTTAAGGAGCTGATACCCCGTCATCAGTTTGACATCCCTATTCAGGCTGCCATAGGCGCTAAAATCATTGCTCGAGAAACCATCAAAGCTTTGCGCAAAGACGTAACTGCCAAATGTTATGGTGGAGATATCAGTCGTAAAAGGAAATTGTTGGAAAAACAGAAAAAAGGGAAAAAGCGCATGAAGCAAATCGGCTCTGTGGAAGTTCCACAAAAGGCTTTCTTGGCTGTGTTAAAATTAGATTAACTTCATTTATTTTCAAAACATACTAACTTATGGAATTCGGATATAGAAATAGGAACTTTGTTCCTATTTACGGTCTTATTGACAGATTTAAAACAATTATCAATCCGGGCGTACTGCTCCTTTTCGTGGCGATTATCACCATGATCATTGCCAATTCTCCACTCGGCGGATGGTATCAATCACTCTGGAATTTTGATTTTTTTGTTGGATTCGGCAACTTCAATCTATTAAGCTATCACGGTAAATCACTAACCAGTTTAGATGTTATAAATGATGGGCTGATGACCGTCTTTTTCTTCATGGTAGGATTGGAGATTAAGCGCGAGGTATTGGTTGGTGAGCTTTCTTCCTTTCGTCAAGCCATTCTTCCCATCATCGCCTCTATTGGTGGCATGATTGTGCCAGTATTGACATTTCTTCTTGTTGGAAAATATCATAATTTATCACCTGAAGAACTATATGGGGCTGCTATACCCATGGCGACCGACATCGCCTTCACCTTAGGCATCTTGAGTCTGTTAGGTAAAAGGGTCCCGCTGAGTTTAAAAATTTTCCTACTTACCTTAGCCATTGCAGACGATATCGGAGGTATAGTAGTTATTGCTATGGTTTACAGTCATTTCACCACGCAGTCTTTTATTTTATTGGGTGTTTCTTTGGTGTTGTTCGGCTTGCTTTATTTAGGGAATCGATTGCGGGTCAACAATCAACTTTTCTATTTTTTCATAGGCTTAGCCATCTGGTATCTCTTTTTACAAGCAGGCGTTCACCCGACCATCTCAGGTGTTATTGTGGCTTTCATGATACCGGCACGTCCTTACATCAATTTAGAAAAATACACAGACGGTCTGCAAAAGGATTTGGATGTTATCAAAACTACCATTCGTGATGGTTCCGAAAAAGAGATGATGTTATCCGGTATGCAAGTCAAGTACTTGTCAAGGATTGAAGCTGCGTCCGACCATGTCATCAGTCCGCTGCAAGATATTGAAGACAACTTGGGCGACTTGGTGAACTACATCATCATGCCCCTGTTTGCCTTCGCCAATGCCGGGGTTATTTTCGATCTATCCAACATCAATTTATTCGATGGCGTATCGTCCAGCATTTTTTCCGGGCTTTTTATAGGGAAATTCGTAGGGATATTCTTGTTTACCTTCCTCGCCATCAAATTACGTGTTTCCAAAATGCCTCATGACATGAACTGGTCCAATCTGGCAGGTTTATCCATGTTGGGAGGTGTAGGTTTTACAGTATCTCTGTTTTTATCCAGCCTGTCATACGGCATAGGAAGCAGTGTGTTGAACGAAGCCAAGTTGGGTATTATCTTCGGCTCCATTGCCTCTGGAATTGTGGGTTATTTTATTTTGAGGATGACTTTAAAGAAAAACCCGCCTGTTCCTAATGCAAAAGAATAATTAATTATCAAACAAAGCATACTTGTGCACAAGGCTGTCTAATATTTAGGCAGCCTTATTTATTATTGACATTTTGAAAGCAATTCAGATAAAACAATT
>CAZOUH010000095.1:0-5593 GCA_964582935.1 uncultured Paludibacter sp. | reverse complement strand
ATCAATTGCATTACTGCACCGGATAGCGGGGAGGTTTTGTTCAATGGCAAAAAACTAAGCTCGGATGATGTGCGCTTTATAGGCTATCTACCGGAAGAAAGAGGCTTGTACAAAAAAATGAAGGTGGGCGAACAGGCTTTGTTTTTGGCGCAACTCAAAGGTATGAGCAAGCACGATGCACTTAAAGCACTGAAATATTGGTTTGAAAAGTTTGAAATTCAATCTTGGTGGAATAAAAAAGTAGAGGAGCTATCCAAAGGGATGGCGCAAAAAGTTCAATTTATAACGACCGTATTGCATAAGCCTCAACTGCTGATTTTTGATGAACCTTTTAGTGGCTTCGACCCTGTCAATGTAGATTTGCTGAAAAGGGAAATTTTGAATTTAAGGGATGAAGGTTCTACCATTATTTTTTCTACCCATAATATGGCTTCTGTTGAAGAATTATGCGATCATATATCTTTGATTGATAAAGCCAAAATTGTATTGGAAGGAAAGGTTGATGCGATCAGGGCTTCATATGCTACCGGGACTTATCGCGTTGTAGCAAAAAATCAATTGAATGAAAATAGTTTCGATATTGTTGAGATGAAAAGCAATCATCATGGCTATGAATATGTGCTGAAAGCGAAACCTGAAGAAACTAACAATTCATTGCTGAATAGCATCATAGCACAATCAGAAGTGTTTTCCTTCGAGGAAATTTTACCAACCATGCACGATGTATTTATCCAAACCGTAAGTTCTAAACCTTCACAATCATGAGCAAAATAGCATTAATCATACAAAGAGAATATAAAACACGGGTGATGAAACCATCCTTCATCATCCTGACTTTCCTCACACCGGTCTTAATTGCTGCATTGGTCATGATACCGCTTTTGCTGGCGCAGATAAAAGATGATGCAAGCAAACAAATTGCGGTCATTGACAAAACCGGTTTGTACACCGAAGCACTTACCAATACGGATGATTACCAATTCGTGTTTCTCAATCAGGATTTAGCCTTGTTCAAAGAAACTGAAGCTAAAAGGAGTTTTGCTGCTATTTTATATATCACTGATGATTTGAGTTTGAACCCCAAAGCTGCCACCCTTTATTCAGAAGATCAAGTCGGCATGGAGGTGAAATCTCAAATCGCCGGTTTACTCAAAAGCTATGTGGAAGCACAGAAGATTGCCGATTTGAACATCCCTGATTTTAAAGAGTTAGTCGAACAAACCAAGGTGAATATTGATGTAAAAACAGTGCGCTGGGGCAAAGATGGAGAGGAAAAAATGAGTTCTGCCGAATTAGCTTTGGTCATTGGAATGATTACGGCGTTCATCATTTATATGTTTATTGTGATATATGGTGCGCAAGTAATGGCGGGCGTTGTACAGGAAAAAACCAACCGCATTGTTGAAGTGATGATATCATCCGTCAAGCCCTTTCAATTGATGATGGGCAAGATAATCGGCATTGCTATGGTGGGATTGACGCAGTTTGCCATGTGGGTGATTCTATCGCTTTTGCTTGTTTCTGTTGGTACAAGTTTGATGGGTGATAGTCTTAATGCTGATACTTTTGAACAAGTGCAAGCCATGAATACAGGCGTGCATCCCTATAATTTGGAAACAACGGATAATGCGGTTGCGGAGATTTTGACTGCTTTGAGCAATTTTGATTTTGTGCAGACCGGTATCTTATTCGTCGTCTTTTTCTTAGGCGGCTATTTATTGTATGCCTCCCTGTTTGCAGCCATTGGTTCAGCAGTTGATAATGAAACAGATACGCAGCAGTTTTCACTGCCCTTGACCATCCCCATCATTTTTGCCATTTATGCAGCTATCTATAGTGCCGAAAATCCCGACGGACCACTGGCATTTTGGTGCTCCATGATCCCATTCACTTCTCCTATTGTAATGATGGTACGCCTGCCTTTTGGTGTGCCGTTCTGGCAACTGACTTTATCCATAGGGATTTTGATATTATCCTTTATTGGTAGCACCTGGCTTGCAGGCAAAATTTATAGAACGGGCATCTTGATGTATGGGAAAAAGGTGAGTTGGAAGGAGATGATGAAATGGGTGTTTTATAAAGACTAAACTATGGTAGTATTCTGACCTATCCCCTAACCCCTTTCCAAAGGAAAGGGGAACAAGGCTTGCAATTGATAAGAATACTAACAAATTTGCAGGATGAAGCTCCCTTCCTTTGGAAGGGTTGGGGATGGTCAAAAACTAACATGTAAACAATAATACACAAGACTATTATGTCCACTATACCACAAAAAATCAAAATCATTTCACCTTCAGGGGTAGTTCGTACCGACTATTTAGATGGTGCAGCCAATCTGCTGAGGAGTTGGGGATGGGAAGTCTCCGAAGGGGATTTTGCAAGAGCAAGTTTTGGTCGCTATGCCGGAACTAACGAGGAGAGGATACAAGATCTGCAAGAAGCGATATGTGATGAAAGTTTGCAAGCAGTTCTCTGTTCCCGTGGGGGATATGGTTTGGTGCAAATCATTGATGAGATTGATTTTACACCCTTATTGAAACACCCAAAATTATTCATTGGTTTTAGTGATATTACGGTTTTGCATGCGGCTTTATCAAAGCTTAATATTCCTTCTGTGCATGCTGTGATGGCAAAACAACTGACTGAATTTGATGCTGAGGATGATTCTTTATTGCAGTTGAAAGCTATACTAAAAGGACAGTTTCCGCAATATCAAATTGCAGCTGATGCACTGAATGTATTTGGACAAGCAGGTGGTAAATTAGTGGGCGGTAATCTTGCTGTTCTGATGGGCTTGATGCATACTCCTTTTGAGCCTGATTTTCAGGATAGTATTTTATTTATAGAAGAAATAGCAGAGGATGCTTACCGCATCGACAGGATGATGCAGCAATTGCGATTAAGCGGTGTGCTGAATAAAATCTCCGGTTTGATATTGGGGCATTTCACTGATTGTCCGGAAGATGAAGAAATGCATTTGTCCATCAAAGAGAATATCATTGCAATTGCTTCCGAATACCAAATCCCTATTTGTGCCAATTTCCCCGCAGGGCATGACCACCCCAACTTACCATTAATAATGAATAAAGAAGTCAGTTTATTGGTCAATGAAAAGGGTACTGAATTAGATTTTAGCTGAAAATTTCGTGCAGCACAGCTTTGGAATTTAGTCCATAAAACTCAGCAATATGCAGTTTGTAATATTCCAATATTTTATCCAATAGATTATTCCTGTTTTCCCGACTTAATTTCAAGGAATCCATATCATCAAAATCTAACTGAATCAATTTCAAAAAAAGTATAGATTCAGCGGGTGTGAGAACATGCTCGTGCTGCGGGTGCTGCGGACTAAAAACCCCATTCAGCATATCAAAATAAACAGGGTTTTCCATATCTCCATTGGGTTGAATGCCCAAAAATTGACAAAGTTGCATGCTGAAAACCAAATGGAAGTTCGCTATGCCTGCATCCAAATTGTTGAGTTTCAGAATAGCATCTTGCACAAAATCGAATAAATCTATTTCCGGCTCTGGATGTTTCAAAGTTTTGTATAACAATTCCGCCACAAACAAAGCAATAGAACTTTTAATAGGATTTTGGTGGGTATTCAGTAGGGATTCGCTTGTCCTGACTTCCTTAATGGTTTGTATTTCCCGATTGGGATGATGGGGAGCAGTAATTTCAATCAAACTCAAAGGCAGGAAGTTGGCTGCTTTTGCTGCGGATTTTTTTCCATACATGCCATATGCCATATACGACATTCTTCCATAATCACGTGTGTATATCGTGACTATGGAAGCTTTGTCGGAATACTTCATGGTTCGTAAAACTATCCCTTTGGTTTTGGAAGTCATCAGTGCCAATTAAAACAGACCGGTAATTTCACCCTCCTCATCCACATCCATATTCATGGCAGCAGGTACAGCAGGCAAACCGGGCATCAACATCATATTGCCGCAAACAGCTACTAAGAATCCCGCTCCTGCCGATAGATTGATGTCAGAAACGGTCAATGTCCAGCCCTCAGGAGCACCAATGATTTTCGGATCATCAGAAAGCGACATCTGTGTTTTTGCAATGCAGACCGGCAGATTGCCAAAGCCAAATTCCACAAATTGATCTAATTTTCTTTTCACTTTGGCATCTATGGCAATATCTTTCGCACCATACATTTCTACAGCTATCTTGCGAATTTTCTCCTCAATAGAATCCTCCAAATCATACAAGAATTTTTGCTTTGGATGAGCATTTTGTGCTATGATATCTACAGCTTTTTCTGCTAACTCAATAGCCCCATCGCCACCTTTAGCGAAGGCTTCATGCGGTGCACAAGCCACACCCAACTGTTCGCAAAGTGCATAAATCATCTCAATTTCTTTGGCTGTGTCGAATGGAAATCTGTTGATAGCCACTAAAACAGGCACTCCAAACTTTTTCATATTGCTGATATGCTTTTCCAAGTTTTTCAAGCCTTTGGCGAATGCCTCTAAATTTTCTTCCAATAATAAATTGGCAGGTTTTTGAGGAACACCGCCATGGAATTTAATGGCACGGCAGGTAGCAACTATCACAACTGCTGAAGGATAGATGTCATTTTTGCGACAAACAATATCGAAGAATTTCTCTGCGCCCAACTCTGTTCCAAAGCCCGATTCAGTCACCACATAATCAGCCAATTTCAAAGCAATTTTATCAGCTAAAATACTGTTGGTGCCGTGGGCAATATTGGCAAAAGGACCGGCATGCACCAAGGCAGCTGTGTTTTCGGTGGTTTGCACCAAATTAGGTAAGATGGCATTATTGAGTATAACCGCCATAGCTTTGTGCGCACCAATATCACTCGCTCTCACCAATTGTTTGTTGATGTCATAAGCCACCACAATATCGCCCAAACGCTTTTTCAAATCGGCACGTGATGAAGCAAGTGCTAAAATAGCCATCACTTCCGAAGCAGCGGTGATGACAAAACCAGTTTCTCTGGGAACACCATTCGCAGATCCACCCAAGCCAATTACGATATCGCGCAATGCCCTGTCGTTCATATCCATGGTTCTTTTCCAAAGGATGCGGTTGATATCAATTTGGAGTTTATTGCCTTTGATGATGTGATTATCGAGCATGGCTGCCAATAAATTATGCGCTGTAGTGATAGCGCTGAAATCACCATTGAATTGCAGGTTAATCAATTCCATGGGAAGCACTTGCGAATATCCGCCACCGGCGGCACCACCTTTCATCCCGAAAACGGGACCTAAAGACGGTTCTCGAATAGCAACAATCGCTTTTTTGCCTATTTTATTTAGAGCTTGTCCCAAGCCTATGGAAGTCAGCGTTTTGCCTTCCCCAAAATTAGTCGGACTCATAGCCGTAACCAAAATCAACTTCCCGTCCGGTTTATCTTTCAGTCGGTCTAAAATACCCAATTTGATTTTTGCAGTATATTTTCCGTAAGATTCACATTCATCTTCCTGTATGCCAATATGATTCGCTATTTCGCTGATAGGCAACAATGTGGTTTGCTTTGCAACTTCTAAGTCTGTTAACATGATGATTAAATTTTAAAAACTCAAAGATACAAAACTATATTGAAATT
>CAZOUH010000094.1:3593-5622 GCA_964582935.1 uncultured Paludibacter sp. | reverse complement strand
TAGATTTTTCAATGTAATCCTTGCGTTTTCCGGCAAAAATATCGTAGCGGTTATAGCGACATTCTAAAGCGCCGTTCAGCAAATCAATTTTTTCGGAAGGTTTCAGTCCTATTTTGTCCAACAGACTGTCTTGCGAACTGATAACCCAAGCACTCGTACCGGAAAATCTATGTTTTAGTATAGAACCAAGTGTGTTGTAGGTATCGGCAAGCTCTTTAAAATCTAACCGTTCGCCATAAGGCGGATTGGTCACTATCAAGTTCTTACCTGCAGGTGCTTCCAATTGATCGATGGGCTGCACCGACAATTGTATGTATTTGCTTAAACCTGCACTTTTAATATTCTCATCTGCTATTCTGATGGCTTTACGAGAGATGTCGTATCCAAAAATCTGGTAATCAAAGGATCTTTCTCCGCTTTCATCCTGATACAAGACATCAAAAAGATCTTGATCAAAATCCTTCCATTTTTCAAAGCCAAAAGACGAGCGATAAAGTCCGGGTGGAATGTTCAGTGCGATGAGTGCCGCTTCAATCAAGAAGGTGCCCGAACCGCAAAAAGGATCGATAAAGTTACACTGTCCATCCCAACCTGCCAACAACAACATACCTGCCGCCAACACTTCGCTGATGGGAGCTTCCGTCTGACTAACACGATATCCCCTTTTGTGTAAGGATTCGCCGGAGCTGTCCAAAGAGATGGTGCAATTTTCATGGGATATATGCACATTGAACTGCAAATCAGGATTATCCAATTTCACAGACGGACGCTTGTCGTATTTCTCTCTAAACCAATCGACAATGCCATCTTTTACGCGATAGGCAGCAAATTTGGAATGGGTAATTTCTTCAGAAAAAACGGTTGCATCCACAGCAAAGCCGGTTTTGAGATCCATGTACTGCTCCCAATCAAATTTTTTAATTGCCTCATAAATTTCATCCGGCGTTTTAGCCTTAAATGTATAGATAGGCATCAAGATGCGCAAGGCAGTCCGCAAATGCAGATTGGCTTTATACATCAACATTTTATCACCTGTAAAAGCAACTGCACGGCGCTGAATTTCAACATTATCAGCACCCAAAGCTATAAGCTCAGTTGCCAATACCTCTTCTAAACCCTTTAATGTTTTTGCTATATACGAATTTTGCATCATTTTTTCTGTACCAATTTCGCGCCAGCCGGCACATCCTGATCCACCCAAATATTTCCGCCTATAATCGCACCATCGCCTATGGTTATATTTCCTAAAATGGTGGAATTGGAATAAATAATAACGTTATTGCCAATTTTTGGATGTCGATCAATTCCTTTGATGGGATTGCCATTTTCATCCAAAGGAAAACTTCTTGCCCCTAAGGTAACCCCCTGATACATCTTTACATGATTACCGATTCTTGCTGTTTCCCCTATTACCACGCCGGTACCATGGTCGATGGTAAAATAATTACCAATGGTTGCGCCCGGATGAATATCTATACCTGTTTCTGAATGTGCCATCTCGCAGATGATTCGGGGAATGAGCGGCACCTCTAATTTCAGCAAAGTGTTGGCAATGCGATAGCTGCTAATAGCGCGAATACTGGGATAACAGAAAATAACTTCACCATAGCTTTTGGCAGCCGGGTCACCATTGTAGGCTGCCACCACATCCGTATATAAAAGCTCCCGTATCTCCGGTAGCTGTTTGATAAAAGCAAGCGTTTTATCGTAAGAAATGCTTTTAATTTTATCGCAACCAATATCTAATGCTGGTGATTCGAAGCAGAGACCTGCTTTGATTTGTTCTTGGAGTAACAATTGTAACTTATCCACATTCACCCCAATATGATATAACATAGAACCCATTTGCACTGCGGCATCCCCAAAGTAACCGGGAAAAAGAATGGATCGTATCAGACCAACCATTTTCTCTAATTTATCGATGGAGGGCATGGGTGTATTACTCTTTTTATGGTGACAAACTTCACTGACATTGCCGGTGTCCGCTAATTTGCTAATAATCTCTTGAATCGTTTTTGTTTCCATTTTT
>CAZOUH010000094.1:0-3493 GCA_964582935.1 uncultured Paludibacter sp. | reverse complement strand
ACTGCGCAATTCACGCGATTTTCACCCATGCCTCGTATGATAACATAAGGTTTATTTAATTTGATGATTTCAGAACGATACCAATTAAAGAAATGCTCCCTGTCATGTCCGTGCTCTCTGACTGAATCAGCCACCCAGGGAATGTCCGGTTCGCACAACAAATACAAATCAAAGAATCCGGTATTTAACCGCTCTTCAACAAAGGAAGGCACTTCATTGTAACAGTATTCAAACCAAACTTTCGTGATGATTAAATCCGTATCAAAAAACACAAAAGGATTTCCCTGATCCGTTTCAAATTTCACTTCTTGCTCTATTTGTTTCAAAGCGATGTGTTTGATATCATCAAAATCATAGGACCTTGATAAACTTTCGATATAAGCCCGCGCATATTCAGGAACCCATGGAGAATGATAATGTTTTGACAACTGTTCAGCCAAGATAGATTTCCCCGTTGATTCAGGTCCAATGATGGCGATTCTATACATTATTATATTACTTTTGCAGATAAAATTCAAATGATGCGCAAATTTACGATATTTATTCTGTTTTTACTTGGTTTTGTGATTTTGCCCGGCACTTTATCAGCACAAAATACGGATATTGTGCTGTTAAAACGGATCAACCATGCGGCACCGGGACTGAAACCAGCTTCTGTTGTTCTTTCAGAATCAGCAGCATACATCAGTTTGGCAGCTCCGCTTGCCATCGGAGGATATGGCATCTTTCAATCAGACCAAGATTTGTTGAAAGATGCCCTTTATATCGCCTTGGCATCAGGTGTAAATTTGGTGGCTACCGATGTTTTAAAAAGTATCTTCCGGCGTCCGCGCCCGGGCATTAGCTATCCCTATCCTGAAATAGATGCCTATAAAGATCTGAGAAGCAGGTCGATGCCCTCCGGTCATACCTCCGGAAGCTTCGTAACTGCGACCGCACTCAGTCTGAAATATCCTAAATGGTATGTCATTGTTCCGACTTATACATGGGCAACCGCTGTGGGGGTATCGCGCATGCATCTTGGTGTCCACTACCCTTCCGATGTGTTGGCAGGCGCAGCCTTAGGGATAGGAAGTGCTTATCTGACCTACAAATTGAATGAATGGTGGTGGAATCATTATGATGTAAAAGCGTGGAGGATTACAAAAAAATAATTAGTCCCTATAACCCATTGATTTGAAATTGTGTTATACAACATACAAAAACCCAGTGCTGTTACAAGAGTTTTTTATATCTTGCCGCTCATTTTTTTGCAACAAATATTCATAACGGAACGGGCTGGTTCAGTCCATTCAATCCATAAGAAAATTTAATTTTATAAACTTATGAAACAATACCAATCAAATGCAATCAGGAACGTTTCCTTATTAGGAAGTTCCGGCTCCGGAAAAACCACTCTCGTTGAAGCGATACTCAACGAGAGTGGTGTTATAAAACGTAGGGGCACTATCGACGGACAAAATACGGTGTCCGATTATTTTCCTGTAGAAAAGGAATACGGTTATTCAGTTTTTTCCACCATCATCCAGACTGAGTGGAATGACAGAAAGCTCAATTTTATCGATTGTCCGGGATCGGATGATTTTATTGGCGGAGTAGTGACTTCTCTGAATGTGACTGACACAGCTTTAATTCTGCTGAATACGCAGTATGGTGTGGAAGTGGGTACCGGCAATCACTTTCGTTATGCTGAGAACCACAACAAACCGGTTATTTTCGTTGCCAATCATCTCGATCATGAGAAGGTGGACTTTGACCGTACCCTTGAGCAAGTGAAGGATACTTTCGGCAACAAGGTAGTTGTTATTCAATATCCTGTTAATCCCGGATTGAATTTCGACGCAGTCATTGATATTCTTCAAATGAAGATGATAAAATTCAAGTCCGGCGGTGGACAGCCTGAGGTATTGGAAATTCCCGCTGAAGAAAAAGCCAAAGCTGAAGCCCTACATGAAGCTTTAATAGAAGCAGCAGCAGAGCATGATGAAGCTTTGATGGAGAAATTTTTTGAGGAAGGCGTATTGAGTACAGAAGAAATTCTATCCGGTATCCGTGCCGGCGTAGCAAGTTGCGGCATGTATCCCTTGATCTCTGTTTGCGGTTTACAAAACATGGGTATTGGCTGTTTGATGGAATTTGTTGGTAATGTAACTCCATCTGTCAATGAAGTAGCCAAACCGATGACCAAGAGCGATGAAGAAATTGCACCTGATGCATCAGCGCCAACCAGCGTGTATGTTTTCAAAACAAGCATCGAACCGCATATTGGTGAGGTTTCTTATTTCAAAGTGATGAGCGGCACCCTGAAAGTCGGAGATGACCTGACGAATATCAACAGAAGTAGCAGAGAGCGTATAGCGCAGATATTTGCCGTTGCCGGACAAATCCGTACCAATGTGGATATGTTGGTAGCAGGCGATATCGGAGCCACTGTAAAACTGAAGGACACCCGTACCGGTAATACTTTAAACGCAAAAGGCTGTGAATATGACTTCAAAGAAATTGAATTCCCGGCTTCCAAATACCGTCGTGCCATCAAAGCCGTCTCTGAATCTGATGAGGAGAAAATGAGTGAAGTGCTGACCCGGATGCGCGAAGAAGACCCGACTTGGATCGTGGAACAGTCGAAAGAGCTGAAACAAATGATTGTTCACGGACAGGGCGAGTTCCATTTACGCACCCTGAAATGGAGATTGGAAAACAATGATAAAATTCCCATTGAATTCAGAGAGCCTAAAATTCCATATAGAGAAACCATTACCAAAACTGCCCGTGCCGATTATCGCCATAAAAAACAATCGGGAGGTGCCGGACAGTTTGGAGAAGTTCACATGATTATCGAACCTTATGTTGAAGGAGTTCCTGTGCAGGAGACTTATCGTTTTGGTGGACAAGAATTTAAAATCTCTGTGCGCGATACACAGGAAATCAAATTGGAATGGGGCGGTAAAATTATTTTTATCAATTCCATCGTAGGTGGTTCTATTGACACCCGTTTTTTACCTGCAATTTTGAAAGGTGTGATGGACCGCATGGAGCAAGGACCGCTGACCGGTTCTTATGCCCGTGACGTGCGCGTCATTGTTTATGATGGTAAAATGCACCCCGTTGATTCCAATGAAATTTCTTTCCGCCTTGCCGGAAGAAATGCTTTCGCTCAGGCTTTTAAAGAAGCCGGTCCTAAACTTTTGGAACCGATCTATGATGTGGTGGTGTTAGCACCATCCGACAGATTGGGTGATGTGATGAGCGACATGCAAGGTCGCCGTGGTGTCATCATGGGTATGGAAAGCGAAAAAGGATTTGAAAAGTTATTGGCAAAGGTTCCCTTAAAAGAGCTGAGTAACTATTCAACTTCACTGAGTTCGTTGAGTGGTGGTCGTGCTTCCTTCAGCATGAAGTTCGCCAGTTACGAATTGGTGCCTATGGATATTCAGGACAAATTATTGAAAGAATACGAGGCAACGAAGAAAGAGGAAGAGTAGGACTCTTT
>CAZOUH010000093.1:0-5683 GCA_964582935.1 uncultured Paludibacter sp. | reverse complement strand
ATCTCTTACGAACAACTAAATATTTTGTAATACTCCAAAACTGAGTAGGATTAATTATTTCTATACTGATGAATTTTTCGTCATCTTTTACCAATTCATAACTATCTTCCGGATGTGAAGAAAGGATTTTAACATTTTTGGAATCGGTTGGAATAGTTTTCAATTCCCTTAAATCTGCTTGTGTAAGCGCACTTTTATCAAAAGATTTATCTAATAAAGTTTTAGCTTTGAACAAACCATTAGAACTTACGATAGCATTAGCTTTCAGATTAGCCAATTTATCAACTACATACCAAACCTCATTCAAATCTGCGTCTTGAGATTTTATCATATCTTGTTGTTGAGCAGATAAAACATTGATATCTTTCAAGTCAGATTTTACTTGTACTAAATCAGCCGTCAGACTCTCAATCTGAATATTCTTTTTAGCTATGATCTTTTGCAAGGAATCCGCTAAAGCAATTCGATCCGCTAACTCATTTTCTAATCTTTGAATGGTAGTCTGCAAAGCCGTATTTTCTTTTCCTTTCAGATTTGAAAATCTCTGTAGTTGATTAATTTTCTGCTTATTATCTTCTAAGATGTCTTTAAGCTGTGCAAATTGGTCAGCAATCAGAATTTTTCCGGCTTTATTATTATTTTCGAGGGTATTTACATCAACCACAATCCTCCCTTCAACCTCTCTGATCATCGCAAAGCCGGTTTCTACCTCATTAAGCATGTCCAAGGTATTGTGATAATCTAATTCTAAATTTTGATGTTCGTTGGCGATAGAATCTCGCTGGATTTGTAAAGTTTTGTATTTACTCGAATTTTCAATACAAGATGGTGTCGCTAAAATAACAATTACTAATGTTGCAATAGAAAAAAAATTTGTTCTCATAATGATGATATTTTAAGTTAGTATATTTTCGTTTGATACTCCTATATTAACCAAGATAGGTACCAAAAGGACAAACCTCTATGCATCAATAAGATAACAAAAAAAACAGACTGTGGAAAACTGTGGAGTATTGTAGAATTATACTACAGTTTTTCATATAAAAGCATAAAATTAAGCCAAAACAGTCCTCTTAATTTCTTCTGCAAAATTCTCTGCCTCTTCTTGCGTTGCCGCTTCAGAATAAATACGAATGATAGGTTCAGTATTAGATTTTCTAAGATGTACCCATCCATCCGGAAAATCAATCTTCACACCATCAACATCCGTAATATCATGTTGGCTGTAGGCTGATTTTACTTTTTCCAATAGCGCATCTACATCTATTTCCGGACTTAATTCAATTTTATTTTTGGAGATAAAATAATCAGGATAAGTTTTTCTTAATGCTGAAACCGCCTTGCCGGATTTTGCTAAAAATGAGAGGAACAACGCAATGCCCACTAAAGCATCGCGACCATAATGAGATGCAGGATAAATCACACCTCCATTGCCTTCTCCACCTATGATAGCCTGAGTAGCTTTCATCTTTTCCACTACATTAATTTCGCCTACGGCGGAAGGGTTATACTGTTGACCGTGACGTTCCGTAACATCGCGTAAAGCGCGGGTAGAACTTAAATTAGAAACGGTATTGCCGGGAGTGTGTTGCAGCACATAATCAGCCACAGCCACTAAGGTATATTCTTCGCCAAACATAGATCCATCTTCAGCTATGATAGCCAAGCGGTCCACATCCGGATCAACAACAAATCCAACATCTGCTTTGCCGGATTTCATCAAATTAGATATTTCAGTCAAATTTTCAGGAAGCGGCTCAGGATTGTGTGGAAAATGACCATTGGGTTCGCAATAAAGTTTTTCTATCTGTTTCACTCCCAAAGCCTCTAACAAAGCAGGGATGGCAATACCGCCAACAGAATTTACGCAGTCGATAGCAACTGTAAAATCCGCCTTGCGAATGGCAGCTACATCCACCAAATCAAGCGCTAATACAGCCTCTATATGTTTATCTGTATAAGTATCATCTGTGGTCAATTGTCCCAATGCATCCACATCAGCAAAAATAAAGTCCTCATCAGCAGCTTTTTGCAAGACATCCGCACCCATCACACCATTTAAAAACTCACCCTTTTCATTCAGCAATTTCAAGGCATTCCATTGCTTGGGATTATGACTGGCAGTCAGGATGATACCACCGGCAGCCTGCTCCATAGTTACAGCAACTTCAGTAGTTGGCGTGGTAGCCAAACCTATATCTACCACATCCATGCCCATTCCCAACAAGGTCCCTATAACGGTTTGTCGCACCATCTCACCCGAAATGCGGGCATCGCGACCAACCACTATCGTATTGGAGTTTACCGTTTTATTTTCTTGAATGTGACGAGCATATGCGGCTGTAAAACGCACAATATCAAGAGGATTCAAACCCTCCCCCACTCGACCGCCAATGGTCCCTCTGATTCCTGAAATTGATTTAATTAATGACATTGGTTGTTCTTAGTTCTTAGTTCTTAGTTCTTAGTTCTTAGTTCTTAGTTCCTAGTTCCTAGTTCTTAGTTCTTAGTTCCTCAAAACCCGTATCGTCAAATCATACCCTACCGGTGTTGCGGGTCTGCTGAAGCTTTGAAAACTTATTTTAGAAGGCACAATCAATTGTGCTTCCGCATTATTATATTTCATATAACTCACAGCTTCATGCCAAGCGGCACAAGCTTGTGAATAATCGCCAAAAGTAAATTCTACCGGATGCGGTAACTGCACCGTACTTTGCGTTGAGATCGTATCGGGATTTACACCCAATCCATACTGCTCGTACTTGGTTGCAATTTGTTCACGTGACTGAATTTTCTCACCTTCAAAATCTCCTCTGTTTGTCAGTCGAAAATACAAGCCTGTCTCGCTTTTGAAATATACTTTATCTGGCCAAGGAAATTCGGTGGGCATTACTTTCACAACTTGAATTTGTTGGCGGCTGATAAAATCTTCTATCAATTCTCGCTCTGCTTTTAATTCTTCTGCATAGGTGACATTATCGTCTTTACAGGCAAAAAAGCAAGTAACAGTTGCCATGAACAATAATACGATGATGAAATGACGTGTCATAAGAGTTTGAAAAGTTTGTAAAGTTTGTAAAGTTCGTAAAGTTCGTAAAGTTTGTAAAGTTAGCGGATATTGGCGATACTCATGATATCGGCAAACACTCCGGCAGCGGTAACGCTAGCACCTGCTCCATAACCTTTGATAATCATCGGATAATCATAATAGCGTTCTGTTTTGATCATGATGATATTATTGCTTCCTTCCAATTCATAGAAAGGATGGTGCATACCAACTTCTTGCAAGCCAACGGAACATTCGCCATTCTCCATGGTGGCAACGAAGCGATAACGCTTATTCTCTACTTCCAAACGCTTGCGTGTCATTTCAAATTCAGCATCTAACTCATGAATGCTATTCCAGAAATCATCCAAACTGCCGTCGAAGTATTTCTGAGGTACGAACAAGTTTTTCTTCACATCACTTTGTTCAACTTTGTAGCCGGCTTCACGGGTTAGGATGACTAATTTTCTAATCACATCCGTTCCACTTAAATCTATGCGCGGATCTGGTTCGGCATAACGTGCTTCCTTAGCCATGACGATGGCTTTACTCAAAGGAATATCGGCACTGATGGTATTGAAGATAAAGTTCAAGGTACCCGATAAGACAGCTTCTAATTTCAGAATTTTGTCACCTGAGTTCACCAAGTTATTCATGGTGTTGATAACCGGCAAACCGGCTCCTACATTGGTTTCAAATAGAAATTTAATGCCTCTTTTTCGGGCTATGTCTTTCAATTCAATATAAGTATTGTAATCACCTGAAGCCGTAATTTTATTGGCAGCTACCACAGAGACATTGTGCAATAAAAGATCTTTGTACAAACCGGCGACGTGCGGACTGGCTGTGCAATCAACAAATACAGCATTGAAAATATTCATTTTCAAAATGCCATCTATAATAACTTCAGGAGTGGAAGGTACACCTTCCTTAATCAAATTTTCACGATAATCTCTTAACGCTATGCCATCACGTTTAAACAGGACTTTATTTTCATCAGCGATACCTACAACCTTGATTTTAATATTGTTTTGTTTTAATAATTTAGGTTGCTGCTGCATAATTTGATCTAACAAACCACCACCCACTGTTCCTGTACCTACCAAGAAAATATTCAATTCTTGGAATTCCGATAAGAAAAAGGCTTCGTGCAACACATTCAATGTTTTTCTCAACACTGCCGATTCGATAACAAATGAAATATTTGTTTCAGAACCACCTTGTGCAATGGCAATCACATTGATACCACTGCGACCCAATGCGCCGAAAAGTTTACCGGAAATACCGGGAATACGCTTCATATTATCCCCTACCACAGCAATGGTAGCTAAGTTTTTCTCGGCAACTACCGAATTGATTTCTCCGATTTCTATTTCTTCTTGAAAAGCTTCAGCAATTACCTTGACAGCCAAATCGGCTTCTGCATTAGTAACTCCTACAGAAATAGAATTTTCAGAAGACGCTTGTGAAATGAAAAAAGTAGAAATACCCACACCGGCTAAAGCACCGAACACACGCTGACTGATACCGATAACGCCCACCATGCCTAAACCTTCCATGGTTACCAAGGCAGTATCATTGATGGAAGAAATACCTTTTACAGCCTGTTTGCTACTATTATCTTCATTAGAAATATAAGTTCCGGGAGCCGAAGGATTGAATGTATTTTTGATATACACAGGAATATTTTCGTGGAAAGCAGGATAGATAGTCGGTGGATAAATTACCTTAGCACCAAAATTACAAAGTTCCATGGCTTCGATATAACTCAATTTTTCAATCACATAAGATTTACTGATCACGCGAGGATCGGCAGTCATAAAACCATCCACATCCGTCCAAATTTCCAACACATCAGCCCCTAAAGCGGCAGCTATCAGCGAAGCCGTATAATCAGAACCCCCGCGCCCTAAATTGGTCATAACACCTGTATCCCTGTCGGTTGCGATAAATCCCGGACAAACAGTTACGTCACCAAGTTTAGCAAAATATTGCTTAATTAATTCAATAGACAGATTGATGTCGGGGCGATGCTTTCCAAAACTACTTACAGTTTTAATAAATTTCGGGGCACATGCAGCGCTTGCATTACTGATTACCTCACGCATGATATGCATGGATATTTTCTCACCAAAGCTAAGTATCAGGTCTTTATTTTCTTGGGAAACTTCCTTTTCCTGCGGAAGTTTTTTATACAGAGCTAATAATTCATCAAACAAAGTTTGCACCTTGGCTTGAGTAGCGGTAGTTTTAGCTGATGGCACTACAGCTTGAATAATATCCATATGGCGTGTTTGTAGTGCATCAAAAACAGTTTGGATATCCTCTCCTTGCTGAGCCATTTCTGTCATGGAAATCAAAGTATCCGTGGTTGTATTCGTAGCAGAAACTACCACCACAACCGGTTCATTCACACTTTCCACAATTCGTTTCACTTGCAGAATACCTTCTATGGAACCTACGGATGTTCCACCAAATTTCATTACCTTCATAGCTTAATATGCATTTTTTAAAGATTGCAAAATTAGCTATTTTTTCTCAATAAAGTAGGACTTTAGTGGTTTTTAAAAAATTCAGTTGGATTTTCAGGAAAATAATGCTACTTTTGCAGCGCATTTTTCGAGAACAACCCGGAAC
>CAZOUH010000092.1:0-5731 GCA_964582935.1 uncultured Paludibacter sp. | reverse complement strand
AATGTTTTAAAGAATACTTCAGTGAAAGTCCCACCGAATATATCAAACGGGTGAAGAAATAGTTCTTTCCCCAAAACCCAATTTATCATGAACAAAAAATATTCATTCTTAGTATTTGTCCTATTTTTCAATGTTTTGATCAATGCTCAAAATCCTCTTTGGATGCGCTATCCTGCTATTTCGCCGGACGGTTCTCAAATTGCTTTTGCCTATCAAGGGGATATTTATACAGTAGATATTGATGGTGGTGTCGCAACCAGATTGACTACCCATGAGGCTTTTGATAGCAATCCTGTGTGGTCGCCGGACAGCAAACAGATTGCTTTTGTCAGCGATAGGGATACGGGTGCTAAAGATATTTATATCATGTCGCGTGAAGGTGGCGCCGCTAAACGATTAACGATCCATTCTGCTCCTGAAACTCCCTTCACTTTTACTCCGGATGGCAAACATTTAGTCTTCGCTGCGCATTATCAAGATCCGGCTCAAAGTGCGCTTTTTCCTACTGCACATCTGACTGAAGTTTATCAGGTAAATATTGAAAATGGCAAAACAGAACAGATTTTAGCTTTCCCGGCTATCAACGTCAGTTTTAATAAATCTGGTTCAAGAATCATCTTTCAAGACATGAAGGGTTTTGAAAATACCTGGAGAAAACATCACACTTCCTCTGTTACAAGAGATATTCTTACGTATGATTTTGAAAGCGGCAAATATGAAAAATTAATTGGCAGAGCGGGTGAGGATACCAATCCGGTTTTTGCTCCGGATGAAAAATCTTTTTATTTCTTAAGTGAAAAAAGTGGCAGCTTCAATGTATTCAAAGCTGATTTTACTCATCCGGAAAACATGCAACAAATTTCCTTTTTTGAGGAACATCCGGTGCGTTTTCTTTCTGTTGCTGATAATGGTACGCTTTGCTTTGGCTTCGACGGTGAAATTTACACCCAAAAAAATGATGCAAGTCAAGCACAAAAAGTAAATATTCATATCATAACTGATATTGCAGAAGTGCAAATTAAAAAAATCAATCATACTTCCGGTGCAACTTCAGCGACTAATTCTCCCGACGGGAAACAAATTGCTTTTATCGTTCGTGGAGATGTTTTTGTTAGCGCAACGGATTATAAAACAACCAAGCAAATCACTGCAACTGCTGCGCAGGAAGCCGATATCGACTTTGGAAAAGATAATCGCTCATTGGCTTACAGCAGTTACCGTGATGGTTATTGGGATGTGTATCTTGCCAAAATAACAAGGGATGAAGAAGCGAATTTCCCCAATGCAACCTTGATTACTGAGGATAAATTGATGCCTGATCATGCAGCTGAAAAGCAAAATCCCAAGTTTTCCCCTGATGGAAAAGAAGTAGCTTTTGTCATGGACAGAATGAAACTTATGGTTTACAATATGGAAACCAAGAGTCTGCGAGAAATTACTGACGGGCGTTTTCAGCATGGAGCAGATGGGCATATGAAGTTTGATTGGTCGCCAGACGGGAAATGGTTTTTATTGGAATATGTCGCCAACAAGCATGCTCCTTATAGCGACATAGGCATTGTGAGTGCACAGGGCGGTGATATTTTCAATATCACGCAAAGCGGGTATATCAATCGCAATGCACGTTGGGTGATGGACGGCAATGCCATTATTTTCAGCACTGAATTATTTGGTATGAGAAGTCATGCCTCCTGGGGAGCTATGGAAGATGTGATGATTGCATTCATGAATAGAGAGGCTTTTGATAAATTCAGGATGAATAAAGAAGAATTTGAACTTTTCACTGAGGCAGAAAAATCGACAAAAAAAGAGGAAGAAACTGAAATAAGCACTAAAGACAAAAAGAAGAAAAAGAAGGAAGATGTTGCAGCAGAAAAAGATGAAAAGGATATATTGATTGAGTTTGAAAATCTTGAAAATCGAATAGTCAGATTAACGCCCAACTCCTCAAAATTAGGTGATGCCATCATTAATGATGAAGGAAGCAAGCTTTATTATTTATCAGCCTTTGAAGATGATTACGATATGTGGGTTTACGATTTGCGTGAAAAATCGACCAAATTATTAAGCAAGATAAAGAGTGGTTATGCGCGCTTAAACACAGACGATAGTAAAAAGAATCTTTTTATTTTAAGTGGTAAGAAGATGCAGAAAATGGATTTTTCCAACGATAAATTTACGGATATAACTTATCAAGCTGACATGAAATTGGATGTATCTAAGGAGCGTGAAGCCATGTTTGATTTTGTGGTGCGTGAAGAGCGTGAGCGTTTTTACCAGGTTGCCATGCATGGTGTTGATTGGGAAAAACTTACGCAGCATTATCGTAAATTTTTACCTCATATCAACAGTAATTATGATTTTGCTGAAATGCTGTCGGAGATGCTTGGGGAGTTGAATGTTTCACATACAGGTTCGGGTTATCGCGTGCCGGCAAGTAAGGAGCAGACAGCAGAGTTGGGATTATTGCTCAGCCCTCTCAAGCACCAACAGGGGTTGCTTGTTGATGAAATTTTGGTCAGCGGACCTTTTGATAATTTTCAATCTAAAGTGCAAGTCGGTGATTTTATAGAAAAGATTGATGGTAATGAGATTCATGCCAATAGAGATTATTACGAATTTTTAAATGGAAAAGTGGGCAAAAACACCCTGATATCTTGCTATTCTCCTTCATCCGGTAATCGTTGGGATGAAGTTATCAAGCCCATTTCAAGCGCAGCGCTCAACAAAATTTTATACGACAGATGGGTGAAACATCGCGCTGAGGAAGTTGATCGTTTGTCTGACGGGCGTTTGGGCTACGTACATATTGCTTCCATGAATGATGATAGTTTTCGTAAAATGTACAGCGATGCCCTTGGCAAATACTATCAAAAAGAAGGGATGGTCATAGATATTCGATATAATGGTGGTGGGCGTTTGCACGAAGATATTGAAATGTTTTTCAACAGCGAGCATTACCTACAGCAAGAAATTCGCGGCAAAGATTATTGCGAGATGCCCAGCAAAAGGTGGAACAAACCCTCCATCATGTTGATTTGTGAAGCCGACTATTCCAATGCCCATGGAACACCTTGGGTTTACAAACATTTAGGCATAGGTAAATTAGTAGGCATGCCTGTTCCCGGCACTATGACCAGCGTCAATTGGGTTACATTGCAAGATCCCACGCTTTATTTTGGCATACCCGTAGTTGGCTATCGCACGGCAGACGGCAGCTATTTGGAAAACTCCCAATTAGAGCCGGATATCCCCGCAGCCTTAGACTTACTTCAAGCCACAGCAGGCAGGGACACACAGATTGAAGCAGCAGTGCGGGAGTTGTTGCGGGAGTTGAAGTAATGGAGATAGGACTTATTCAAGAATTGGAATGGGCTAAAGCCACATTCCAATTCAATGCAATTCAATTTTTCATTGTTGAATTACCTCAGGCTTCAGCCTGTGGCAATAAACACATAAACACACAAATAGATTTTTCTATAGCGATGTAAATCAGCAAGAAATAATTACAAACTCACAAGCTAAATTTATCCAAACTTATCCGCAATGTGTTAAAATCCATTTTTAAATCGTACCTTTGCGCCCGATATTTAGAAGTATTAAAAATAAACATGTAATTTTTTTATGAATGTAATTACAAAAACCATCACAATGGGTGATGGAAGAGAGATTACCATTGAAACCGGGAAATTAGCCAAACAGGCTGATGGTTCCGTGATGGTACGTATGGGTGACACCATGTTGTTGGCTGCGGTTTGTGCTGCTAAAGATGCACAGCCGGGAGTGGATTTTATGCCACTGTCAGTCGAGTATAAAGAAAAATTCGCTGCCTTTGGTCGCTTCCCCGGTGGTTTCCTTCGCAGGGAAGGGCGTCCTTCAGACTATGAAATTCTGATTTCGCGCCTGGTCGATCGTGCCTTGCGTCCGCTTTTCCCGGATGATTTCCATGCCGAGACTTTCGTTAATGTGATGTTGGTTTCTGCCGATGGCAAAGATATGCCTGATGCATTAGCCGGTTTAGCTGCTTCGGCTGCTTTGGCTGTGTCGGATGTGCCTTTCAACGGACCGATTTCTGAGGTGCGCGTTGCCAGGGTTGATGGCGAATTTGTTGTAAATCCTACTTTCGAACAATTGGAAAGTGCGGATATGGATATCATCGTTGCTGCTACCTTAGATAATATTATGATGGTAGAAGGCGAGATGAAAGAAGTGAGCGAAGAGGAATTGTTGGAAGCCATGAAGATTGCACATGAGGCTATCAAAGTACATTGCCAGGTACAATTGGAACTGATGGAAGCGGTGGGCAAAACTCAAAAACGTGAGTACAATCACGAAGAAAAAGATGAGGAATTAGAAAAAGATATTCACGATAAGACTTACGATAAGGTGTATGCTTTGGCGACTGCTTGTAATGCCGACAAACACTCACGTGCTGAAAACTTTGAAGCGGTTAAAGCTGAATATATCGAATCTTTAGATGCTGAGGTAGCTGAAGAGAAAAAAGACTTGATTGATAAGTATTATCATGCCGTTGAAAAAGAAGCGATGCGTCGCTCTATCTTGGATGAAGGCAAACGTTTGGACGGTCGTAAGACTACTGAAATTCGCCCGATTTGGTCGGAAATCGATTATTTACCGGGTGCACATGGTTCAGCTGTTTTCACCCGCGGTGAAACACAATCATTGACCACCATCACCTTAGGCACCAAGCAAGATGAAAAAATCATTGATGAGGCATTGAATCAAGGTAAAGAAAGATTCTTGTTGCATTATAATTTTCCGCCCTTCTCAACCGGTGATGCGCGTCCATCCAGAGGTGTCAGCCGCCGCGAAGTAGGTCATGGCAACTTAGCTTACCGTGCGTTGAAGACAATGATTCCGGAAGATTATCCGTATGTAATACGCGTTGTTTCTGATATTTTGGAATCTAACGGTTCTTCTTCCATGGCAACAGTTTGTGCCGGAACATTAGCATTGATGGATGCCGGCGTTCAAATTAAAAAACCGGTATCAGGAATCGCCATGGGCTTGATTTCTGAAAATAAGGGAAAGAATTTCGCTGTATTATCTGATATTTTAGGTGATGAAGATCATTTGGGTGATATGGACTTCAAAGTAACGGGAACTAAAGATGGTATCACCGCTACTCAAATGGACATCAAAGTGGATGGCTTGTCGTTTGAAATCCTTGAAAAGGCTTTGAATCAAGCTAAGGAAGGACGTATGCACATTCTTGGAAAGATGACTGAGACCATTGCAGAGCCGCGTGAAGACTTGAAACCACACGCTCCACGCATTGTGGTGATGTTTGTTCCGAAAGAAATGATTGGTGCTATCATCGGACCGGGTGGCAAGATTATTCAAGCCATGCAGCTTGAAACCGGTGCGATTATCTCTATCGAAGAAATCGGTGATCAGGGACGTGTTGAGATTGCCGCTAACAATAAAGCATCCATTGATGCTGCCATGGGTAAGATTAAAGGTATTGTAGCTACTCCGGAAGTTGGTGAAACCTATGAAGCCAAAGTGAAATCCATCATGCCCTATGGTTGCTTTGTGGAATTTTTACCCGGTAAAGAAGGTCTGTTGCATATTTCCGAAATCGATTGGAAACGCATTGAAAACATGGAAACTTCAGGTATCAAGGAAAATGATATCATCGAAGTGAAATTGTTAGATATTGATGCTCGCACAGGTAAATTCAAACTTTCGCGCAAGGCTTTATTGCCTC
>CAZOUH010000091.1:0-5788 GCA_964582935.1 uncultured Paludibacter sp. | reverse complement strand
AACTTCACAAACTTCACAAACTTATTGCGATTGTAATTAATTGGTGTAAATTTGCAGGTCATTAAAAAAAACATTCATTTCAATGAAAATTTCTTATAACTGGTTAAAGGACTATATCAATTTAGATATACCTGCTGAGGCATTAAGTACAATTCTTACTTCTATCGGGTTAGAAGTTGGTGGTGTGGAAAAGGTTCAAACGATACAAGGAGGTTTAGAAGGTTTGATGGTTGGTGAGGTGTTGACTTGCGAAAAACATGAAAACTCAGACCATTTGTCGGTTACAACCGTAAACATCGGAGATGACAATCCTTTACAAATTGTTTGTGGTGCTCCCAACGTAGCTGCCGGTCAGAAAGTGATAGTGGCTACCATCGGCACAAAATTATATGCAGAAAACGAAACATTCACCATCAAACGCTCTAAAATAAGGGGTGTTGAGTCTTTCGGGATGATTTGTGCCGAAGATGAAATAGGTATCGGAACGAGTCATGATGGGATCATTGTGTTGCCTGAAACCGTTTCGGTAGGGACTTTAGCCAAAGATTATTATCATGTTGAAGACGATTATGTTTTTGAGATTGATATTACCCCGAACCGAAACGATGCGACTTCCCACTATGGTGTAGCACGTGATTTAGCTGCTTATTTCTCCATTCGGGACACTGACATCAAGTTGGTTAAGCCTGATGTAAGTGCATTTAAAGTTCAAAGTACTGCCCTGACAATTCCGGTTGAGATTGAAGCTCCGGAGGCTTGTCCGCGGTATTCGGCTGTAACCATTACCAATGTCAAGGTTGAAGAATCACCGCAATGGTTGAAAGATAGATTGAACAGCATCGGGTTACGCCCCATCAACAGCATCGTGGATATTACCAATTATGTGTTGCATGAGACGGGACAGCCTCTGCATGCTTTCGATGCAGATAAAATTCAGGGTAAGCGTGTTAGGGTCAGAACCATGCCGGAGGCAACTCCTTTTGTCGGATTGGATGGCGTGGTGCGTAAATTAAGTACCCAAGATTTAATGATTTGTGATGCTGAGAATCCCATGTGTATTGGGGGTGTGTTTGGAGGAATTGACTCCGGTGTAACTGAGACTACCACCAATATCTTTTTAGAAAGTGCTTATTTTAATCCGGTCAGCGTACGCAAAACGTCAAAATTGCACGATTTGCATACCGATGCTTCTTTCCGTTTTGAAAGAGGAACTGACCCTTCCAACACGGTATATGTGTTGAAACGTTGTGCGATGCTGATTCAAGAAATAGCCGGTGGAGAAATTTCCGGTGAAATAGTGGACGTTTATCCTCAGGCGATCAAACCGGCTGAAGTCAGTATTTCAATTCAGAAGATACACAGTTTGATTGGAAAAGAAATCGAAAGACCTGTCATAGATAAAATTTTACAGGCTTTGGAAATGACTGTCTTACAAAGTGATAAGACGGGATATTTATTACAGATTCCGACTTATAGAGTCGATGTACAGAGGGATGTGGATGTGATTGAAGATATTTTGCGCATATATGGATACAACAATATCGAAACAGGACATAATTTAATTTCTGCCTTGAGTTACAGCAGCGATTCAAAAGGTCATCGTTTGCAGCAACTAATTTCAGAACAGCTGACCGCACAGGGTTTTTCTGAGATTATGAATAACTCGCTCACAAAAGCTGCTTATTATCGAGAGTTATCTACTTATCCTGAAGACAAAAGTGTAAAAATCATCAATTCGTTGAGCAATGATTTGAATGTCATGCGGCAAAGCTTGTTATTTGGTGGACTTGAAAGCATTGCATACAATATAAACAGGCAGCATGCCGATTTAAAATTCTATGAATTCGGCAATTGCTACCGGTACATCAGCAACCATCATGCAGATGATACAAGTGCGAACCATGAAAATACCGACCACAACCCGCTCTCTGCCTATCAGGAAGAATTTCGTCTATGCATATGGATAACGGGGCAAAAGCATGCACCGTCATGGACAGAAACGGGACAAAATGCAAACGTATATGATTTAAAAGCTTATGTAGAAGGTATCCTAAAAAGAATGGGCGTTGATTTCACTAAGTTAGTTTATGCTCCCTGTGAAAATGAAGTGTACAGCGAAGCCATTACCATTAAAACGCTCTCTAAAAGAGAATTGGTTACATATGGCATCGTGCATTCAAAACTACTGAAAGTAACTGACATTGAACAGCCTGTCTATTTCGCCGATTTATCTTGGGAAAATATTTTGAAAGAAGTCAAACGACACCACATACAATTCAATGACATACCCAAATTCCCTGAAGTAAAAAGGGATTTGGCGTTATTGATCGACAAGAGTATAAGTTTCGAAGCCATTGAAAAAATTGCCTTTAGAACAGAAAAAAAGCTCCTCAAAAGAATTAATCTGTTTGATGTGTATGAAGGTAAAAATCTCGAACCGGGCAAAAAATCCTATGCGGTAAGTTTCTACATTCAGGATACTGCTAAAACATTAACTGACGCCGAGACTGATACAATTATGCAAAAACTAATCAAGAATTTTGAACAGGAATTGGGTGCCAAGTTGAGATAAGGCACACAGAAGATATCTTAATGATTTTCCAATTTTTGAACACAACGGTTCAGACTATCTTCCCAGTGCGCAATTCGTAAATTATAGGCAGATTTTACTTTTTGCTTGTTCAGTACACTGTAATGCGGACGAGGTGTTTTAGTTGGATACTCCCTGCTTTCTATTGGCAACACATCACATGCAATCTTTGCCGATTTAAAAATGGCAAGGGTAAAATCGTACCAGCTGCACACCCCTTCATTGGAATAATGATAAATGCCGGGAACAAGTTCAGCTGCACTGATGATTTGCAGCAGCGCATCCGCCAAGTCGGCTGCATAAGTGGGTGTGCCAACCTGATCGAAAACAACCTGCAGACGCTTTCGTTCTCTGCCTAATTTCAGCATAGTTTTAACGAAATTATTACCGAATGAAGAATAGAGCCAAGAGGTCCTGACGATAACAGCACTTTGTAAAACTGATACAAGCCGCTGTTCTCCTTCAGCTTTTGACCGACCATACACCGTAGCCGGAGACACCGGTGCATCTTCCGTATAGGGTATATAACTTTTGCCATCGAACACATAATCGGTAGAGACGTGCAGCATCTTCACCCCGTGGCGGGCAGAAGCTTCTCCTAAATATCCTACCGCATCTTTATTGATCTGATAGCATTTTTCTTCATCATCTTCTGCCTTATCTACAGCAGTATATGCAGCACAGTTGATCAGAAAATCAATTTTATTTTCAGAGAAAAAACCATCCACCGCCTCTCTCTTGCAAATATCTAATTCTTCTACATCTGTAAAAATGAAATTGAATTGCGGATAAGCAGGAGCCAGCACTTGGATTTCATTGCCCAACTGCCCTTTACTGCCTGTTACTAATACCGTTTGCATGGTCTTTTTACCTTTTGAGTGTTTAAAAATTCATATCGGCATCTTGAAACAGCGGATGCAGCTCATCTTTTGGCGATACCGATATTTGATGAGCGGGTATTTTCCAATCGATATTCAGAAACGGATCATTATACATGATACCTCTTTCGGCTGATTGATTGTAATAATTATCACATTTATAAGAGAAAACAGCTGTCTCACTCAGTACCGAAAACCCATGTGCAAAGCCCTTCGGCAATAGGAATTGCAATTTATTTTCAGCCGATAATTCAATACCGTACCATTGTCCGAAAGTGGGAGATTCTTTCCTTAAATCTACCGCCACATCCCATACAATACCGAGTACAACTGATACTAATTTCGACTGGCTATAAGGGTGTAATTGATAGTGCAATCCCCTGACAACTCCATAGGAAGATTTAGATTGATTGTCCTGACAAAAATCCAAATCAATGCCCGCTTCAAAGTATTTGTTGCGATTATAACTTTCAAAAAAATATCCTCGCCTATCTTCAAAAATGCGCGGCTTGATAATTAATAACCCTTCAATGGGTGTATGAATGATTTCCATCAGTCAAAAACTATTTCATTAGCAATTTTAATCAAATACGCTCCGTAGTGATTCTTTTTAAGTGGTTCAGCCAATTTAAGCAACTGTTCTTTATTGATATAGCCGTTTCTAAAAGCTATTTCCTCTATACAGGCAACTTTCAAACCCTGTCTATTTTCGATGGTTGCTATGAAGTTTGAGGCTTCCAACAGACTGTCGTGCGTTCCGGTATCCAACCAAGCCATACCACGTCCCATGAGTTTTACACTCAAACGGTTTTCTTCCAGATACAACCTGTTTAAATCTGTAATCTCTAATTCTCCTCTTTTGGAAGGTTTTAAGGACTTGGCTTTTGCAACCACGTCGTTTCCATAGAAATACAAACCGGTTACTGCATAATTTGATTTTGGCATCGCAGGCTTTTCCTCTAAACTAATCACTTTTCCTTTTGAGTCAAATTCAGCAACTCCATAACGTTCAGGATCATGCACATAGTATCCGAACACCATGGCTCCATTTTTCAATTGAGCAGCTTCTCTTAAAATTTTAGAGAAATCAAATCCATAAAAGATATTATCACCCAAAATCATACAGACAGCATCGTTACCGATAAATTTCTCTCCAATGATAAATGCCTGTGCTAATCCATCGGGAGAAGGTTGGATGGCATACTGTAAATCTATTCCGAGATCCTTGCCATCACCTAATAAATTTTCATACAAATGGATGTCTTGTGGTGTTGAAATAATCAATATCTCACGTATGCCCGACAGCAAAAGTACCGAGAGCGGATAATAAATCATCGGTTTATCATAGACCGGAATGATTTGTTTGGAAATACTTTTTGTAATGGGGTACAAGCGGGTACCGGCTCCTCCGGCAAGAATGATTCCCTTCATTTCTGTATTGGTTTTAGTCTTGGCGATTAATCTGAAGAGGCATTTTTTAAAGAAACCACTCCATATAATTTAAATAAAAATAAGAGAGACAAAGGTAATGAATTTATTCCAAGTCGAGCTTCCCTTCGGCAAAAGCATGGTAATTTTTAGTCAGCAATACCAAAAATTTTGAAATTTCTTCTTGTGTTTTGAGCGTGTCCGCACTGATTTCTTTTTTCTGCAACCTGAGCATCAAAATGCCATATTGGAAATTAAAACACAATTCAACATCCGTTAAACCCGACTCCGACTTCTGTCTGAGTTGATTAATGAGCGGTAACACGTGCAAGTATTTGGCATTGTATGCCGGAACGCGCTCCGATCCCAACACCAAATAGTGAAAGTCATCCAAGTCGGCAACCGTGTTTATGTTTAATTGCAGATGCCCTTTATCCATCACATTTTCTCGTCGCATCATGTCTATCAAATCCTCGTACCAGGACAGCACGGTGCGACGTTCATCTTCATCCTTAAAAGGAAGGTTGTCAACCACTGATTTTTCAATACGATCAATATCAAAATCCATGGCACGTATGGTATCTTCCACCTGCCACATATACAGCAAGTATTCGGCAATATTTGTATTTTTAAGATAAGAAGCGATGAGCATTTTTTTTATAATATTTTTTTATTGAGAAAATGAATGAATGAAGAATGAAGAACCCCTAAATCCCCTAAAGGGGACTTTGACCACCCCCAACCCCTCCAAAGGAGGGAAGTTGCAGCATGCAAAAGATAAATATCTGCACGCTCAAAAGTCCCCTTTAGGGGATTTAGGGGTTGGGGGTTGAGAGATAAATCGTAAATCGTCATGCTTTTATTCATCAAAAAACACAGGTTCAAAGAAGGC
>CAZOUH010000090.1:0-5838 GCA_964582935.1 uncultured Paludibacter sp. | reverse complement strand
CCCCCGCCACCACAATCACAATCTCCCCCTTAGGCGCATGCTGGGTGTAGTATTGTGCCAATTCATATAGCGTTCCGCGTTTGGTTTCTTCATAGAATTTGGAAATCTCTCGTGAAACAGAGGCTTGGCGGTCGCTGCCTAATACTTCTGCTAATTGCGTGAGGGTTTTGACCAATCTGAAGGGTGACTCATAAAACACCATAGTTCTGCTTTCACCAACTAAAGCTTGCAACTTGGTTTGTCGCCCTTTCTTATGGGGCAAAAATCCTTCAAAGCAAAATTTGTCGTTGGGCAAGCCGGAGCTTACTAAGGCAGGGACAAAAGCTGTCGCACCGGGCAGACATTCTACGGTGATTTCGTTTTCAACACAGGCTCTCACCAACAAAAATCCGGGATCGGAAATAGCAGGTGTACCGGCATCAGAAATCAAAGCGATGGTCTGACCGGCTTTCAGTCTGTCGATTATTCCCTGTACTGTCTTGTGTTCGTTGAATTTATGGTGGGATATGGCAGGAGTCTCTATCTCAAAATGCTTGAGCAGAAAACCACTGGTACGCGTATCCTCAGCCAATATCAAATCGACTTCCTTCAATACCCTGACGGCACGCAAAGTCATATCTTCCAAATTCCCTATGGGAGTGGGTACTACGTATAGTTTCATAGTCAGAACTTACGTTTGACAAGCTGATAAAAGTCTTCAGCTGTCGGATTGTCATCTTTCCATCCGTATTTTGATTGCAAGAAACTGATCACTTCCTCGTAAGTAGCCAACATATTGATGTAGCTTAAGGTTTTATTCATTTCTTCTCCGTTGTTTTTGAATAATTCCCGCTGAAATCTGAAACGATCTCCCAAACTGATTGCCTGACGGATGTCATCCACTTTTTGATTTCTTAAAACGGTGTTCAAGCCACCATTATCACCGTTTCCTAAACTATCATTGCGCGAAGATGCAGAGGATGCAGAAATCCTTTCTGCAAGCGTGATTTTTTTCTCCTCAATAGTTTCTGTTTCGGTTTCGGACTGACGAATATTAATGGTAGTTGTTATTTCTAATTCATCTTCAATCGTCTTGTCATATTCATCTTCATGCATGTCGATTTCATCTTCCTTTTCAGAAATTTCTTCGTCAGTCTCTTGAGCTGTTATGGGTTCAAATTCAACATCATCACCACCTTGATCCACCTCCTCTTGAATTTCTTCAACAAGAACTTCCTTTTCCTCGGTGCTTTCTTCGAAATTCTCTTTTGCAAAAGCTGTTTCCTCAACAATGCTATCTTCCATCACACTTTCTTCCACGACACTTCCCCCAAGAACACTTTCCTCGACAACCTCTGTAACCACACTTTCTTCAATCGGTTCTTGATCCACTTCAATTTGATCTTCTTCAGCATTTTCTTGATCAACAGAAGTAGGTATTGAATCTCCCTCTATTTCAGGTGTTTTGGAGTTTTCTTCAGTAAGTTCGGAGGGTTGAGAAGATTTTTTTACACGCTCAAGTTGATTGATATAAGACCAGATGTCGTCCGTTTTATTTTTAGCTAAATTGATGATGGCAGCAGGATAGCTGTCCATTTCCATGAAACCTTCCGTCAACATGATCAGCTCATCGATGTTTTTACGGATTAATGTTACAAGTAATTCTCTGTTCATATTGGTAAATTGGTGATTAATTGGAATTTATGATTTGTCTTCTTGTAGGTTGTCTGACTCCGGAATATCCTGATCTGCTCCCATTTCCGATACAGATTCTACTTGACCGGTCAGCAGGTCTTCGCCACCCAACACCCATCTTTTGTAATAAGAAATTATCAAGGTAGTCAGCGGTAAAGCGATAATCATCCCGATGATGCCCATCAGAGATCCCCAAATCGACAAAGATAATAAAATGACGGCTGGTTTCAAACCGGTAACTTTACCCATGATTTTCGGCACAAGGAATAAATCTTGAAACAGCTGTACCGCCGCAAATACAATCAATATTCCCAACATAACGCCTCCAAAACTTTGTCCGGGTTCAGATGCTTTTAAAATGACCAAAAACATACCGGGCACTATAGCAACGGTCTGTAAATAAGGTACTAAATTGAGTACACCCACAAATATCCCGAAAATGATTGCCATGGGTAAGTCGATGATGACAAATCCAATCGCAAACAAAACTCCCACAATCAGGGCAATCAGAGCTTGTCCCCTGAAATACCGGCTCATGCCTGTTTCTATGTCATTCAGAATGCCCGTTACCAACGCTCTGTATTTGGATGGAATGATATTCGGAAAGCCACCGACAATTTTATCATAATCCATCAAGATGAAAATCAAATATAGCAACACTATGATAATCACCATCATACTCAGCACAAAACTGAGCGAACTGTTTAAAAACAACCACAGTTGAGGTGCTATCTTTTTAAGCACCTCCGTGATGTTCGGATTGCTAATCAATTCATTAAAATTGATATTGGCAAAAAAATCGGTAATGGCGTACTGCCAACTCAGTGGGAGAGCGCCAATGATGTCTAAGTTTTGTGTGAAATTTTGTATCAGAACGGACACCCTGCTGACCTCTTTGGCAATTTGAGGAATAATCAATAAAATGATGCCTGTGAAGCTGCCGAAAAACAATACTAAAGTGGTAATGACAGACAGGATTCTACTCTTGAATTTGAGCTTGTGTTGAAAAAACTTCACCGGGGGATGTAGCAAATAGGCTATCATCCATCCCACAAAAAAAGGCGTGAGGACTGTGTTTAATCTTCTAAATAAGAGGATAAGGACGGTTATAACAGTCAGTCCAATCAGTAACCTGACTACCTTGTCGAATGTGTATGGTGTCTTGGTATTTTGCATATGCCGTATATTGTTGCGGTAATTTAATCATTCCAGATTTTCCAAGCTGCCCTCGCCTGTCCGTATAGCATCTCCAAACCATTCACCACCACACAGCCCTGCTCTCTTCCTTTTGTAAGAAACAAAGTCTCTTCAGGCGTGTAAACCACATCATAAAGTAGATGCCGATCGTTCAGCAATTCATAAGGAATATCAGGACAGGTTTCTGTATTTGGACTCATGCCCAATGGTGTAGTGTTGACTATCACTTGATGGTCTTGCATGATGTCCTTAGTTAAATCTTCATAACCATACCTTGTTTCTGTGGATTGTCGAGACACAAAATGTGTTTGCAAACCTAATTGTCGCAAGCCGTAATCCACAGCTTTAGATGCTCCTCCCGTCCCCAATATCAATGCTTTGGTGTGATGTTTTTGTAAAAAAGGACGAATGGAATCTGAGAAACCTATGACATCAGAATTATAACCTTTGAGTCTGATATTTCCATTGTTCTGCCCTGCTTCCCTTATAAATTTAATAACATTCACCGCTCCAATGGCAGCGGCAGTTTCATCCAGCTCATCCAAATACGGCATCACCAGTTGTTTATAGGGAATGGTTACATTCAAACCACTCAATGGGCGTTTTTGAATCAATGCCGGAAATTCACCGATATCATTCAAAGGGTATAAATCATATTGTGCAGCTATCTTTTCCTGCCGGAAAAAATTCGTAAAATAATCCCGTGAAAAAGATACGTACAGTGGAAAACCTATCAGACCGAAATACCTCATGTTTTTTTTCTTTTGCTGAAATACCCATATGCATAAATAGATCCGGCTACAACCGCCACCACCAATATTCCGTAACCAATCAAGTGTGAATATTTTTTGATGATATCGAGTTGCTGATGCAAGACTACACCCAATATTGCCAAAATAACATTCCAGATGCCCGCGCCTAAAAAGGTATAGATGCTGAACGTTATCAAATTCATCCTTGCTAAACCTGCCGGAATGGAAATCAACTGCCGGATAACCGTAATCAAGCGCCCTACAAAGGTAGAAGTTTTGCCGTGTTTTTGAAAATAATCTTCTGCCTTTTGAATCTTGGCAGAACTGAGGAGCAACATTCTACCTACGCGGCTGTCAGCAAATTTATGCAATAAGGGGCGACCTAACCACAAAGCTAAAAAGTAATTGATATACGCTCCAAGCAAAGCACCTATGGTTCCAAACAACACTACCAAATAGATATTCAAGTGACTGTCCTCTTTGCTGGCAATGAAAGCCGCAGGCGGAATAACCACTTCAGAGGGAAAAGGAATAAACGAACTTTCAATGGTCATCAGCAAAGTGATGGTATAATAATTCATATGATCCTCATACCAGTTGCCCACTTGCTGAATGATAGAGGGTTTGGCGACAATGCTGTCAGACTCGCCCGCAGCATACGTAAAACTGCTTACACTAAAAATAAAAAAAAGAGAAAGGATGATGGATTTTTTGTTCATTCAGGAAGTTTTTTTGTTTATAGTTAGGAGAAGAGACGTGGTATGCTGTCTTGGAAGTTTGGGAAGTTAGTGGTTCCGGGTTCCGGGTTGCGTAGGGAACTTACCACTAATCACAAATTTCCTCCACAAATTTCATTAAATATTTTCTGTGCATCTAAGTTCTCTTCCATCGCTTTCGCCAATGAAAGTTGTGCTGCATCTTCGTCGTCGGCAAAATGATATGCAACCGCCATAAAAAGATGAATATTTTCTAATTCGTGATACTCATCGCTCTTTAATGCTTGTTGATAGTAGTCTATTGCCAATATGAATTCTTCTTGTTCCATAAACAAATTGGCAATGGTCATCAGCGTATCCGGTTGATTAGGATTGATGTCGATGGATTTCAAATAGGCAAGCAAAGCTGTAGCAGTATCGTCTATGCCCGTCAGCGCTTCAGCAAAATACACCCAAGCATCGGCATCATCATTTTTTATTTGCATAGCTTGTTGAATATAATGCAAGCTCTCCTGAAAAAGGTCTTGCTCCAACATGCAGATGGCAATGCCAATCAAAGCCTCATAATTATCCTCCTCTTTATCTAAGGCTTTCTGGTAGAAAATAATGGCATCCTCATATCTTTCCAATCTTTCGTAACATTCTCCGATGGAAAGGTAAGTCTGACCGCTATCCACCGTCATCTCTTCAAAAGCAAAAAATTCATCCAACGCATCTTCGTACTGTTGCAGTTGAAAGTGCGTATGAGCTTTCTGAATGCAAGTCAGCGAATCATCCGGATTAATCACCCGGGCGTAATCAAATGCATCCAGCGCAAGTTGAAACTCCAAGTTGGTAAAATAAATTTGTCCCAGATTAAACCAAGCCTCACCGGCATAGGGATCTTTGGTAAGGATATGCTTATAAGTATGAATAGCTTGTGTGTAGTCGTTGAGGTGCTCATAGCAAAACGCCAATTCAAACAACAGCTCTTCATTATCGGGATTGTGAGTCTCACCACGTTTCAAATACAGAAAAGCTGAGTCGATGTCGTAATCAGCGAGGAAAATATAAGCGATATCCAAACAAACTTGATCTACATCCTCGCTTTCTGCATCTATCACGCGTTCGCATAACCTGTGGGCTTCTTCCTTCCTTTCAAGTTTTCTTAGCGCATCAATTTTCAGCAGATTCAGTTCGTAATCATCTTGGACTCCCACTGTTTCGAGGATACTGTATGCCTTGTGGGTATCGCCGGTAGCCAAATAAATTTTAGCTCTTTTAATCCGCAAGGTAAAATTATTGGGATGCAATTTCAGTCCAAATTCCAAAGCCCCCGAGCTGTCTTTTGTCCGCCCGCTTCTCAGGTAGTAGTCAACGATATTTTCAAGCTCTTCCACATCAAAATATCCTGATGTGCCGGTACGATTAGAAAGAAAAGCTTCATAACGCTTTACTGTTTCGTTGAAATCATCTTCAGGAGTATAAAAGATACGTCTCATAGACATTTTTTTGCAAAA
>CAZOUH010000089.1:0-5859 GCA_964582935.1 uncultured Paludibacter sp. | reverse complement strand
ACCATCACGATTGCTGAGGGGGTGACGGAAGAAAATATTGTGAGGTAATATCCAAATTTAATCTCCAACTCCCCACTTTCAAAATCCATTTTAATTTGTTATTTTTGCAGCCGATTTTTATATGAAGAAATATTTGTCCATATTATTGGTTGCAACACTCTTGGTTTCCTGTAGCGAATATCAAAATGTGTTGAAAAGTAACGATCCCGAATTGAAATACAATAAGGCGGTTGAGTATTTCGAGAAAAATGACTTCATGCGTGCTGCCACCTTGTTTGACGAGGTGGCGAGGTATTATAGAGGCACCGAACGGTCTGAGTTGATTTTAAATTATCTTGCCCGTTCGTACATGGGACAAAAAGATTATTTTACGGCAAGTGAATACTATAAAACCTATGTAAAAACATATCCCAAAGGTAAATTTATAACTGAAGCCAGGTATATGGTGGGTTATTGTTATTATTTAGATTCGCCGGATGCGCGCTTGGATCAGACTGCTACTTACGAGGCTATCAATGCATTTCAAGAGTTTTTGGATTTACACCCTGAAAGTGAAAGAGTGCCACAAGTCAACAAACTGTTGGATGAGTTGATGAATAAGCTGGCATACAAAGAATTACTCAGTGCCAAATTGTATTATAACTTAGGCAATTATATGGGAAATAATTATTTGTCAGCTGTTATTGTAGCACAAAACGCTTTAATAAATTACCCTGCCAATGATTACAGAGAAGAATTTTCTTTTATTATTTTGCAGTCTAAATACCAACAGGCGGTCCAAAGCTTTGAAGATAAGAAAGAAGAACGTTACAGAGATACTATCGACGAGTATTATAATTATACCAATGAATTCCCGGAAGGAAAACATCGTAAGGATGCTGATAAAATTCTGGCAGATTCAAAACGAACGATAAAAGATTAAATATATAAATATATGGATTTTAGAAGATTAAATGCTCCCACAAACACCATTTCTCGTGATATAAATGCATTGAGTGCAGAGGTTGGTAATGTGTATGAAACAGTAATGATTATTGCTAAAAGAGCCAATCAAATTAACGGTGAGATAAAATCAGAGATTGAAAAGAAATTACAAGATTTTGCCGGAGCTTCTGAAAGTATTGAGGAGATTTTTGAAAATCGTGAACAAATAGAAATCTCACGTTATTTTGAAAAACTACCCAAACCGGTGCTGCTTGCTACACAGGAGTTCGTAGAAGACAGAATCTATTACAGAAACCCGTTGAAAGACAAGTTGAAGTAAAATTCTTACTGGTATTGTCAATCAATACTTAAAACTCATAAGTCACAAGGTTTACTTACGCAGCAGTACACTTTGTGACTTTTGTCGTTTTATCTCTCGAAAGAAACGCGGCTTACTGAGAAATCCCAATCAATTTCTATATAGCTGTGTGTAGATTGAAAATTATCATTAATTTTGTAAGCTGTGTTTGTATCATTTTAAATGCTTAATGAAATGCCATTTATATTAAACGGAAAAAAAATAATCGTAGGAGTAACCGGTGGGATAGCTGCTTATAAATCTGCTCAGATAGTGCGCTTGTTGGTGAAGCATGGTGCGGAAGTCAAAGTCATCATGACGCCCTCAGCCCAACAATTTATTACCCCGCTTACCTTGGCTACGCTTTCAAAAAATCCCGTTGTAACAGATTTTTTTGATGCTGTGGATGGTCAATGGAACAGCCATGTGGATTTAGGCTTATGGGCAGATGCATTCCTCATTGCTCCTGCTACAGCCAACACATTGGGAAAAATGGTTACGGGCATGGCTGATAACCTGCTCATTGCAACTTATCTTGCTGCCAAATGTCCCATTTTTATTGCTCCGGCAATGGATTTACATATGTTTACACATCCCACCACCCAACAGAATCTTGAAACACTTAAAACGCACGGCAGTCTGATCATTGACCCGGTAGCCGGAGAGTTGGCAAGTGGCTTGGAAGGAAAGGGCAGGATGGATGAACCGGAAAATATAGTTCGTTTTTTACAGGATTATTTTGTTCCCAAAGATATGTTAGGCAAAAAAATTCTGATTACTGCCGGACCTACTTACGAGAAAATTGATCCTGCGCGCTATATCGGTAATTATTCATCCGGAAAGATGGGCTTTGCGTTGGCTGAGACTTGTGCGAGAAGGGGTGCAGCGGTGATATTGGTGTGCGGACCCGTGCATCTAAAAACTTCTTACAAAAACATTGAGCGAATTAATGTAGATACAGCAGCTGATATGCACAAAATGGTGATGAGCCGTTTTGAGCATGTGGACGGCGCTATCATGTGTGCCGCTGTATCTGATTTTACGCCTGTTGCACGCGCTGAACAGAAGATGAAACGCGGGAAAGAAAATATATTTCTTGAACTGACACCTTCTATAGACATAGCTGCGGAAGTAGGAAAAGTAAAAAAACCGGAGCAGTTTGTTGTTGGTTTTGCTTTAGAAACCGATCATGAAGAGGAAAATGCAATCTCTAAAATGGAACGCAAAAATTTTGATTTCATCGTACTGAATTCGTTGAGAGATCCTTTTGCAGGCTTTGGCGTGGATACCAACAAAGTTACTATCCTGCATCGATCCGGCATGAAAAAAGAATATGAACTGAAAGATAAAGTGGATGTCGCCGATGATATCGTTCAGGAAATCAATACTTTGTTGTTTTAAGATACTCTTTTACACGACTTATGCTCAAAATATATGCATAGAAACGGCTTGAAATATTTTCTTTTTTTAATTGTAAATTTAGTTTTCAATTTCTCCCTGATTGCTCAGGAGCTGAATTGTAATCTGACCATCAATTCAGATATGATTCAGGGTTCCAACAAATCCATTTTCAGTACACTCCAACGATCAGCCTCTGAATTTGTGAATAACAGAAGGTGGACGGATTTATCTTTTGCCTCTCAAGAAAGAATTGAATGTACCATGAATATTATCATTTCTAAGGTGGAAGATGATCTTTTTACCGGAGAGATCCAGGTGCAGGTAAGACGACCCGTTTTTAATTCTTCTTATAATACGGTTTTGCTGAATTTCAGGGACAACGATTTTGTGTTTAGTTATAAAGAATTTGAAGTTCTTGAATTCAATGAAAATACAATCACATCGAATCTCACAGCCATTTTGTCGTACTATGCTTATCTCATCATCGGTTACGATATGGATTCCTATTCCCGTTTAGGAGGGACACCTTATTTTAATGCTGCCGAGCGTATTGTGAGCGCTGCACAGTCTATGGATTTACCCGGATGGAGAGCTTTTGAGAGCAATAAAAATCGTTATGCTTTGATTAATAATCTGACGGATGAAGCTTTTAAGAAATTTAGGAATTATATCTATGAATACCACCGGCTTGGTTTGGATGAAATGAGCATCAATATGACAAATGCGCGCGCAAAAATTAATGCCGGACTGTCGATTTTAAGAGAAACAAATCGTTCCAGACCTTCAGCCATTGCCATATCTAACTTTTTAGAAACCAAAACGGATGAGTTAATCAATATTTTTAAGATGGCTACCGATTCTGAAAAAAGAAATGCGGTGGAAATCTTATCGGATTTGAATCCTACCCAAACTGAAAAATTTGAAGGTATCTTGCGACCGGCTTAATCGCTATATCATTTATGCTGAAATCAATAGACATAACCAACTATGCTTTAATCTCTTCTCTGAACATTGATTTTCAGAATGGATTGACTGTGCTGACCGGAGAAACCGGCGCCGGAAAATCAATTATTTTAGGAGCCTTGTCCTTGATTTTAGGACAGCGCGCTGATAATAAATCCATTAGATTACAGAAAGATAAATGCATTGTTGAGGCTGTTTTCGACATTTCATCTTACCGGCATTTGTATGGCTTTTTTGAATCTAATGAGTTGGATTACGATCAATCGAATTGCATCATCCGGCGCGAACTGACTGCCAACGGAAAGTCCCGTGCTTTCATCAACGATACGCCGGTAGCTTTGAATGTGTTGCGTGAACTGACTTCCCGACTGATTGATATCCATTCCCAGCATGAAAATCTACTGCTGTCCAATGCCTCCTATCAAATGGAAGTATTAGATACGGTAGCTCAGAATGTAAAAATTTTGCAGGCTTATAAAGAAAGTTTTGCTGCTTGGAAATCCCATGAAAAAGCATTGGAAAAGCTAAGAAAAGAAGCTGAACAATCTGCTTCTGAATTAGATTTTATTCGGTTTCAGCACGCTCAATTGGAAGATGCCAAATTACAAGTTGGTGAGTTGCAGACTTTAGAAACGGAATTCGAGACATTGAGTAATATCGAAATCATCAAAACGGCATTAAGTAAGATTGCTTCGATTTTCGATGAAGACCAAGGTACTCTGACACAACTGAAAGAGGCAGAAGACAGCTTGTCCAAAATCGCTAAATACATTCCTGAAGGTAAAGAAAAATCTGAAAGAATACATGCTGCCTATGTAGATATCAAAGATTTGAAAATGGAATTGGAGCTGCTGCAAGAAAACTTTGAATTCAATCCGGAAAGATTGGAGCAAGTGTCGCTGCGCTTAAATGATTTGTATGCTTTGATGCAAAAATTCAAGGTTCAAACTATAACAGATTTGATCGCCAAACGTGATGAATATGCTGCCGGATTGCTTCATATTGAATCTTTTGATGAAGCCATCAGCAAGTTAGAAACGCAATTAGTTGAAGCGTTCGAAGATGTACAAGAAAAAGCCCAACTCTTGACGAATAGTCGTAAGTCCCAACTTGAATTTGTTCAGCATCATATGATTGAACAATTATCACAATTGGGAATGCCCAATATCCAATTTGAAGTTAGTTTATCACAGCTTCCCCAATATACCGAGCATGGTATAGACGAAGTTGATTTTCTTTTTTCTGCTAATAAAAACCGCCCCATGCAGCCTGTATCGCAGATTGCTTCTGGTGGAGAGATTTCAAGACTGATGTTGACTATCAAATCGTTGATTGCCAACAAATCGGATTTACCAACCATTATCCTTGATGAAATTGACGCCGGCGTATCCGGAGAAATAGCGCACCGCATGGGAGAAATCATGAGACAGATGAGTCATGCTATGCAGGTCATCACCATCACCCATTTGCCCCAAATTGCCGCTAAAGGCGATGCTCACTTCAGGGTGTATAAAGAGGACACCGAGCAACAGACAGAAACCTATATTGCTAAATTATCTGATTCGGAGCGTATCGACGAAATAGCTGCTATGTTGAGCGGCAAAAAACGCAGTGCGGCAGCTGTTGAAAATGCTAAAGAATTGTTGGGGTGGGGGTGAGGATAATAAATTTTTTTATCTTGACTGTTAGACTTGTACGACTTTTAATTCTGCAATCCTTTGTGTTTTTTCTGTTACCTTGAATCTGTCATCTATGCGCCATCCTACAATCCAAACAATCTTTCCGGCTGATGTAACAACCTGAATATCTTCTTTTTGAAAACGATTGATTTTTTGGTCTATCAAAAAGTCGCTCAACTTCTTCTTGGCTTTCATTCCTAAAGGATAAAAATAATCTCCAGACTCCCAAGTTCTGATACTCAGAGGCATAGATAGTTTGTCTGCATCTAAATGTACAGTCTGATTATCCTTAGAAAAAACGAAATGCGCTGTTCGTTCAAAAAGGCGAAGGTTTATTTTGTTCTTCTTGGATGTACTTATGATATCTGCAACAGCATCTTCAAGAATAAGAGGCTGCACGAGCAGGTAGTCCCGATCTTTCAATAAACAATGACTAACGGAATAAAACATTTTACCCGACTCTACATGTAGAGCAAGGGCGATTTGATTGATCTGATTCGAATTAAAATGATAGTCTTTCAAAATCTCAAATAA
>CAZOUH010000088.1:0-5905 GCA_964582935.1 uncultured Paludibacter sp. | reverse complement strand
ACCCGCGACCTCCTGCGTGACAGGCAGGCATTCTAACCAACTGAACTACCACACCTTTTATGCATTTCTCCTAAATGCGGTGCAAATATACAACCATTTTTTGAATTTGCAATAAGCTAAAAAATATTTTTTCACTCCTATGTCAGGCAAGTTGAATAATTTCGTTTCTAAGCATTAAACTTAATCTCTCTATTGAAGGCTGATGCACTGGTTGTAATTAGGGTGACGCAGGTTTTTTTTGTTATTTTTCTTTGTGACAACCTATCTATTTGATACCTTTGTCGCAGGATGGATGTTTAATTTTCACCGTAACTAAAGTAAGTTATTCTTTAGATTATCGTCAGAAAGTATATATCATGAATAAGATAATTTTTCTACCAAAATATTGCATTTATTATTTACTAACTGTTTAATCCTTCTTTAAAACTATTAGCAATCATGATTAATCCCTATCAAATAATCGAGAAGTATTATGCTCCTTTTCCGGAATTGCATCAGTTGTTGATTAAACACAGTGAACAAGTGAAAGATAAAGCAATAGAAATTACGAAAAAACACCCTGAATTACGTGCAGATCAAAATTTTATTGCCGAAGCTGCCATGCTGCATGATATAGGGATTTTTCTATGTCATGCTCCCCAAATTTTCTGTTATGGTACCCATCATTACATAGAACACGGATATTTAGGAGCTGATATTTTACGTAGAGAAGGATTAAAAAGGCATGCCTTGGTTTGCGAACGACATACCGGAACAGGTTTTACAAAGGAAACAATCATGGAGAAAAACCTTCCGTTGCCCCATAGGGACATGAGACCGGTATCGATAGAAGAAGAAATCATCTGTTATGCCGATAAGTTTTTTTCTAAAACAAGGGCTGACGTGTTGAATGATTTGGACAGAATCAGACAATCCATCAAGAAACATGATGAAAGCAATGTGCAGTATTTTGAATTATGGCATGCGAAATTTTCATGATTATCAGGTGAGTTTCTGTCATAACAATCTATACGACAGACCAAAAGTAAGTAATTCCTTGAATTGTATCTTGGCTTTTTCTCCGGCAGCCAAAAATACGGTATTGTCATATCGCGGGTTGATAGACAATCGGGTTGATAAATATCTATTAAATTTGAAGTCTCCAACAATTTCCCAGTCCACTTCTATCTTTTCATAATTAGTGTAGAAATAAAATTTGGAATCAATTTGCAGTTCACGGATGGGACTGTAAGATAATTGCGCCCTGAAAGAGCTTCCTATCTGATTTAAAGTTTTTTCTCCCGTTAGTATCCCGAAAGAATTTTGATTGATTTCAACCGTATCGTTTGCATAAATGAACTTATAACTCAAAGGAGAGAGCATCAGCGAAAAAATCTTTTTGTATTTGTAATCCAACCCGATGCCTGCATTAAATCTCACCGGCGTTAAAAACTTAACTTTCTTCGCGGTAGAATTGATGCCGTTATAACTATTGAACAGATGGGTTGAGAAGTCAACTGAAGTACTATAATACCAATTTCCACTCGCTTTTATACCTAATTTACTGGTTGCTCTGACAATATCATCATTGGTGTTTAAAATTCTGAGTGTATCGCCCTCAACTGAGTTAAATCCCATGCGCCATTCACCAAAGTTATCCCATTGGATGTTTTTTTTGTTATCATAATTGAAAGTCCCGTTTAAGACTCCCAAAATCGAAATATAATCGTTACCCCCTTGATGCCAGTTGGGAGAAATATAGCTTTGAGAAAATTGTAACAACGCATTTGATCGCGTAGTCCAGCGCATGGGTTTGACTTTCTCTATGACTATCCTTCGGTGTTCATAAGCAGATTTTGAGCGGGGACTTAGTTTAAACTCCTCTATGGGATTAATATTAAGTTGGAAATTTATCAAATCGGTAACATCCGGAAGCTCATCTACGTGAAAAGCAATTAAGTAAGGGGCATCAGCTGCCAGTCGTCGGGTCGTTTTATCTCTTAGTTGCTGTAACACATCATACGAAGCTTGATTGTTGAGTAAGGCGGCACCTTGTACCAATTCTTTACCCCATGTTTTGCTGAGGGAATGCTGAACTGAAGTCTTTTCTAACTGAATGGGACTTGCAGAAAATCCGTGAAACAATAAATCTATAAATAAAGGATTGGTTTCTAAGAATCTTTTGTCTATCGGAACGATAACAGGCTGTACACGTTTCTTTTCATATTCGACTAAAACTTGTTGGATATCCAATGGCTCATATTTTACTTCCTCCTGCACAGCCGGAATTACAGTCTCGGATGTGCCAATCAGTGTATCAGAATAGACTTTCGGCAATACAGTAGCAGGAGATGCCGGTTCAAGAGAATCAGTATCCATTGCGATGGAATCTCCGGCACTAAAAGCCTGCTCAATTAAATCATCGATACCTGCATTCACAATACTGTCGGCAGCATGGATAGAAATAATGGGAAAAATGGATATCCGGATAAAAAAGACACACAAGATAAGAAGAAAATCTTTCCGTTTCATTCGTTTATTAATAAACATCTATTCTTTATAAGCTAATCAAACAAAGTAGGCGAGTCTTCCTCAAATTGTCGTAAAACTGCCCGAATTAAAGTTTCACGTACAAACTTGGATTTGTTGGTAACCTTGTATTGATTGATGTACCGCGTTAATGCTTTATTTTCAAGTTCATTCAACATGAATACATGTCGATGTATCCGAAGTCTTTTCCGACTCAAACTTTTTTTATGTTCTTTATTCGCCATGCAGTTAGATAAAGTCTTACAAAAGTAATATTAAATGTTCTAATTAAAAGGATTAATCATAAAAAATCTTTACTTTTGCACCATTGTAACAAAATTAAACTTTAACTATGGCAAGACACAATGAATTAGGTAAAGCGGGAGAGACTCGTGCACGTGAATTTTTGGAGGCGAAGGAATACAAAATTCGTTCCACAAATTACAGGGCGGGTAAATTAGAAATTGATATCATAGCAGAAAAGGACGGCTGGTTGGTTATTGTTGAAGTAAGAACACGTTCAACAGACACTTTCTTAGCTCCCGAAGAATCTGTTGGTTTACAAAAAATCAGGAATTTGGTACATGCTGCGAACAGCTATATCAAAAGGTATAATTGGATGGGAGAAACGCGTTTTGATATCATCTCGGTGATGCCGGATGGCGACGATTATAAAATCGAACATATTGAAAACGCTTTTTTGCCACCGGTTAATTAGTGGAATAAAACGAACATCTTCAATATTGAAGTTTATCCATGTTTGTTCATGTGAGTTCCAAATGATGAATAGAAAACATTATTAACGTTTGAAATATAAATTATTAACGTATGAAACTGTATGAAAAGCAAGTAGCCGATAAACTGCTTAAAATTAAGGCTGTTAAGTTGCAACCCAACAATCCTTTCACCTGGGCTTCCGGATGGAAATCACCCATTTATTGCGATAATAGAAAGACACTTTCTTATCCTGAGATTAGAACTTATATCAAACTTCAAATAGCACGTATCATTCAGGAAAATTATCCTGATGCAGATGTCATTGCGGGAGTTGCAACCGGAGCCATCGCACAGGGTGCTTTGGTAGCAGATTTATTGGGTTTGCCTTTTATTTATATTCGTCCGACACCTAAAGATCATGGTTTGGAGAATATGATTGAAGGCGATTTGAAACCCAAACAAAAAGTAGTCGTGATTGAGGATTTGATTTCAACCGGCGGAAGTAGTTTGAAAGCTGTGGATGCTGTCCGCAGAGATGGATCTGAAGTGTTAGGCGTAGTTGCCATCTTTTCTTACGATTTTCCGGTAGCACTTGAAATGTTTAAAAAAGCAAAGGTCAAATTGACGGCTTTGTCCAATTATGAGACCGTGCTTCATGAGGCTTTAGCTATCCATTATATTTCGGAGAAAGACATTGAAACCTTGAAAGAATGGAGAATCAGTCCTTCCACTTGGGGAAGATAATTGCAGTAATAAATCATTACTTTTGAATTGTTAATAAACCACAACCAACTTCCACATCATATTTATTAATGACAACTTATAAAAGCGAGATAAAGATTATCACTGTATCGGAGGATAAGGTTTTCAAGGTCATTGGTGATTTGAATCATCTTCAAATACTCAATGAGATGGAGATGCCCGCAGGGAAATTTCGAATACTTGAGTACGACCGTGATTCCTGTGTACTTGATGTGGATAAGTTTGGAAAAGTGGGCATCCATATCTCTGAAAGGCAAGCGAACAAACTGATTCGTTTTAATATTACGCAATTACCGGTAGAAGCCATGGGGGAGATTTTTTTGGATGAATCCGTTGAGAATACAACACAATTACAAGTGGCAGTGCAAGTTGAGCTTTCGTGGACGCTAAAAATGATGCTCAACAAGCAATTAGAAAAAGGCATTAATATTTTCGCCGATTTATTTGAGGATTTGCTGAATAAGTGGTTAATAAAAAACAGCTGATATGTCAGGAAAAATTTGGAAGAAAACAACAGATGTGGATAAAAGGGTGGATCAATTTACGGTTGGACAAGACAGGGAATTGGATTTGTTTTTGGCTACCCACGATGTACTCGGTTCTATGGCACACATCCGCATGTTAACTTCAATTGGTTTGCTCCAACAAGAAGAGTTAGAATTGCTGCTTGAGGAGCTGAAAAACATTTATCATGAAGTGAATTCAGAAGAATTTTTCATAGAAGCTGAAGCGGAGGATATACATTCTCAGATTGAATTGATGTTGACCCGCAGGTTGGGAGATGTCGGAAAGAAGATTCACAGTGGGCGCTCGCGCAACGACCAGGTATTGTTAGATTTAAAACTATACACCCGTGCGGAATTGATGGAGGTGGTCAGGGCTGTCAACCAGTTGATTGAAACTTTGATAAAACAAAGTAATCGCTATCAACATGTGCTGCTGCCCGGATATACCCATTTACAAGTTGCCATGCCTTCGTCATTCGGTTTGTGGTTTGGTGCTTATGCCGAAAGTCTTGCCGATGACTTGCAACTTTTGTTATCCGCCTGGAAAATCACTAATCGCAATCCACTTGGTTCGGCAGCCGGATATGGTTCTTCATTTCCTTTGAACCGCCGGATGACCACTGAATTATTGGGTTTCGATAATATGAATTACAATGTGGTGTATGCGCAGATGGGACGTGGAAAAATGGAGCGCATCGTGACCCATGCTCTGGCATCCGTAGCTGCTACGCTTTCAAAATTAGCATATGACGCCTGCTTGTACAATGCTCAAAACTTTGGATTTATTCGTTTGCCTGATGAATTTACCACCGGATCGAGCATCATGCCGCACAAAAAAAATCCCGATGTATTTGAACTGACGCGTGCCAAATGTAATAAAATTCAATCGGTGCCGCAGCAAATTACGCTGATTACAAACAATCTCCCATCCGGATATTTCAGGGATTTACAACTTATCAAAGAGCTGTTTATTCCGACTTTTTCAGAGTTAAAAGACTGTCTGCAAATGACGGAACTGATGATGTCGCAAGTAGAAATCAATGAAAACATATTAGACGATCCTAAGTATGATGCTATGTTTAGCGTAGAGACAGTCAATAAGCTGACCCTGAGCGGAACACCTTTTCGGGATGCCTATAAGCAAGTCGGACTTGCCATTGAAGCCGATACCTTTAAACCAGATAAAGACATTCAACACACACACGAAGGCAGCATCGGCAATTTGTGCAATGATGAAATTTTAGCTTACAAAAATGATGTATTGGCGCAATTTAATTTTGAAAAGGTAGAGCGGGCTTTAGAGAACTTATTGTCTTAACTGATAGATTTTCTTCTCATTCCTTTGTCTGATTTAATTCGCAAAGCATTCAACACCACCGTTACAGAGCTGATGCTCATGGCAGCAGCAGCAA
>CAZOUH010000087.1:0-5976 GCA_964582935.1 uncultured Paludibacter sp. | reverse complement strand
GGATACTACGGCGGGTATTATGGTGGATATTATGGCTCTTATTATGGTGGATGGGGCTATCCACATTATCACCATCCTTATTATTGGGGTAGTTCTACTACTGTTAGTCGAAACAGAAATTACAGCGAACCGGTTCGCCGTCAAGCCTTATCAGGTGGCTCTTCCGGATCTTCATCTGTAGGAAGCAGCACAAGGATATCCGGAGGAAACTATAGTCCGGTTGTTGGCAGATCAACCGTTGTATCTAATGAAAGAACAACCGGCACTACTTCAACAAACACCAGAACGACAGCGGTAAGGAGTACAGTTAAAAGTAGCTCAGATGCAAATGCAATCAGACCATCGGCAGTTAGCACCCGCATTTCAGGAGTTGACACCCGGACCAGAACAGTTACTACTTCCGGTAATATTGACAGGGGAAGCAATACCATTGTACCGACTGTAAGGCAGACTCAAACGCGTAGTACATCAGGAGCTACAGTCAGCACCCCAACTCGTGCTACAACACCAACTGTGACTGCTCCTACCCGTAGCAGCACAACGGTACGAGCCGGTACAGGCAGCAGCTCAACACTGAGAAGCGCTGTAACAACACCAAGCAGTTCAAGTTCTTCCACAAGCACTTACACGCCCACAGTTCGTTCTTCGTCATCCTCCTCATCCTCGAGCACATCAACCTATACAGCTCCCACAAGAAGTAGTTCTTCTTCAAGCTCGTCTTCAAGTTACAGTGCACCGGCACGAAGCAGCTCGTCTTCAAGTTCCGGGGGTTCTTCGAGAAGTACGGGTGGAAGTAGCGGAGGCAGAAGATAAACAAATCATAGCAATCAGATTAATTAATTTATATCCACATCAATAGAAATGAATATGAAACGTATTATTGCCATACTAACAATAAGTTTTGTTGCCTTCCAACTTACTTTCGGACAAAGTGAATTTGACTTATTCAAGTTAGTGCAGCCGGAAATCAACGGAACTGCCCGCTATACCTCTATGGCAGGTGCTTTTGGCGCTTTAGGAGGCGATCCTTCTGCCATTAAAGATAACCCTGCCGGGTTGGGAATTTACCGTTCTTCGGAGATATCAGGGGGGCTGAACATCAATATACAAGAAACTCAAACACAGTGGCTGAACGGTAGTAAGTCTATTGAAGGTTTGTACCAACCACTTTTTAATAATTTTAGTTTTGTAATGTCATTTCCTACTTCTTCTTTTGCAGGAGCTGATTTGAAATATTCCAATATTGCCATCACGGTCAACCGACTGAAGAATTTCAACAGAAACATGAGAATCAATGGTGGCAGTGGAGCAACATCTTCTATCACAGACTATTTATCCTATTTCTCTGATGGTATTTCTGCTGATGATTTATACCCTGCTAACAATTATGATCCTTATGGGAATACTCATGTTCCGTGGATGTCTGTTTTGGCAGCCAATACCGGTTTGATTTTTCAAAATCCGGGAGAAACAGATTGGTTTTCATTATTGGATTCAGATGAAACCGTTGCACCTTCCTATACTTTAAGGGAACAAGGTTATTTAAATGAATATGCCTTCAGTTGGGCAGGGAATTTCAATAACAGACTGTTTTTGGGACTCACCATGAACATTTATGATATGGATTATAGTGCCTATGCAGATTATTATGAAGATTTTTCGAAAGGTGGCAATATGTCTTTACTCAATACTTTTAATTCTGAAGCCTCCGGGCTGGGCGTAAAGCTTGGGGCTATATATGCGCCTTTCAACAATATCAGGGTAGGATTTTCCTTGCAAACACCGGTTTTCTTTACCGTTAAAAACGCTCATTATGCAGATATGAATGCTGCTTATGATGCGGATACGGGACCGGTTAGTTATCATGAAGAAACACCGTATGCATCTGATTTGGATAATAAATATAAAGTGCAGGGTCCCTTATCTTATAATATCAGTGGCTCATACATCTTTGGAAAAAGGGCTGTTCTGGGTATAGAATACGGCATCAGCCATAATAATTTGTCGAAATACATGGATTTAGATAATAACGCTTTCCCTTATCGTTATGAAAATGATGGTATTCGGACATATTTTACCACGCAGCATCTGTTGAAAATTGGTGGAGAATTTAAATTGACGGATCATTTTGCCATCCGTGCCGGTTATGCTACAGCTAATCCGGTTACGCTTCCCGGTATAGGTAAAGAGTTCATTCCCAACACCATCAGGACGGATGTGGAATATTTTGTACCGAAGGGCAATACCAATTATTGGTCTGCCGGTATCGGCTATCGCGAGAGCAGGTGGTTTTTAGATTTAGCGGTAATCAATAAAACTTATACTGAGAAATTCTATCCCTATAACTACAAAAAATTAAATCCGGCTATTGCCGACAGTCCCGGTACTGTAAAAACAAGTGATCTTAATCTTGTAGCAACACTCGGGTTTAAATTCTGATTGTGTTTTGTTTAGTGATTTTTTTAGTGTTTTTTTAATTCCCCAAGTAAAGTTTGATAGTATTTACTTGGGGAATTTACTTGATAAACTTATCCTTTGATCATAATCAACAACATCTTAAACTTCTCGGTAGCATAGAGAGCATGCGGGATGTTAGCAGGCATGATGATGCTTTCACCGGCAACAAGCGTGTGAGAAACGCCATCTATAACAATTTCGGACTGACCATCCAGCACCTGAACGATGGCATCATAAGGTGCAGTGTGCTCACTGAGCATCTCACCTTTATCGAAGGCAAACAGCGTAACATTGCCTTTCTCATTGCGAAGTAGAATTTTACTGACCACTGATCCGTCAGCATAGGCAACACTATCATTGAAACTAAACTTTTCAGCTTTTGGAAATCCTTTAGGTTGAACATCCGGCGTGTACTTTAAATTACTCATATTAAAATAATTAATGATTCAACAAATTGCATTTTACAACAAAACACCCACAAAAATACTGATAAATAAACATATTCATGTGTTACATTGTTGACTCCTTGGTGTATTTTCTTGTTAATTGATAAATTTAAACTAATTTTACACAGTGTTTTTACGCACTAATCATCATTTTTAGAATATATGTATCTACTTGCAATAGAAAGTCTTACACTTCCGTTAGAACATCCGGTACTGAAATTTTTTGTGATATTGGTCATCATCTTGTTCGCTCCTATACTATTGAACAAAGTGAAGATACCACATATCTTAGGATTAATCATCGCCGGTGTTATCATAGGACCCTATGGCATCAATCTCTTGCAGCGCGACAGCAGCATCATCTTGTCCGGAACCGCCGGTCTGCTCTATATCATGTTTCTTGCGGGTATGGAGATAGATATGGGTGATTTAAAAAAGAACAGTCTGAAAAGCATTTTCTTCGGCATCATGACCTTCGTGATACCCATGGCATTAGGGATTTTCACCAGCATGTATCTGTTGCATTTTTCTATTCCGGCTTCCATCATAGTAGGGTCTATGTATGCTTCTCACACCTTAATTTCCTACCCTATTGTCACCAAACTTGATGTAATCAAAAACAGGGCAGTGGTTGTGGCTGTTGGAGGAACGATCATAACCGTGACCCTGAGTCTGTTGGTATTTGCTGTAGTGGTAGGTATGGCACAAGACGAACTGAGTAGTTTTTTCTGGACTAAATTATCCGTATCGGTTATTATTTCTTCCGGTATTATTTTGTTTTTATTTCCCATCATTGGAAGGTGGTTTTTCAAACGCATTTCTGATAGCGTATCGCAGTATATTTTTGTGTTGGTATTAGTTTTTCTCGGAGCTGTTTTAGCTGAGTTTGCCGGTATTGAAGGTATCATTGGTGCGTTTATGGCAGGGCTGGCATTGAATAGGTTGGTACCTTCCACTTCGCCGCTTATGAACAGGATTTCATTTGTCGGCAATGCAATATTTATCCCGTTCTTCCTGATTAGTGTGGGGATGTTGGTGGATTACCGTGCTTTTTTTACCAATTGGAATACCTTGTATGTGGCAGTTATCATGACAGTAGCTGCTACCCTGTCGAAGTACCTGGCTGCCTGGATTACCCAAAAGGCTTTCGGATATACCAAAGATGAAAAAAACATCATCTTCGGACTGAGCAATGCACAAGCTGCAGCTACTTTAGCTGTGGTATTGGTGGGTTACAATGTGATTACCGGCTATACATCCACAGGAGAACCGATTCGATTGCTTTCCGACAGCATATTAAACGGAACTATTGTAATGATATTGATTACCTGCACCATAGCAACTATTGTCACACAAAGGGCAGCTGTCAATATTTCTTTGAAAGATAACGAATTGACTGATTTAGAAGAGACGGACAGAAAGGAAAGGATATTGATTCCATTGCGTTATCCCGACACCATCGAAGAGCTAATCAATCTCAGCGCCCTCATCAAATCCAAACATAACAAAGACGGCGTTTTCGGATTAAACGTCATCAACGATGCCTCGAAGGAAGAAAGCAGTTTGAAATTTGCCAACCGACTGTTGGATCAGGCGGCTGTTTCAGCTTCTTCCGTAGATGTCGCCATGCACAGATTACTCAGGTATGATGTCAATATTGTGAACGGCATCACCAGCATCATCAAAGAACACAGGATTACAGACTTGATATTGAGTGTAACCGAGAAAAAAGGCATGTCCGAATCTTTTCTGGGTAATCTGAACGAAGGTATTTTAACCAAAAGCAATACGACCACCTTTGTGTATAGGTCTTCCCAGCCTATGTCAACCATCAAACGGCATATCGTCATTATCCCTCAATATGCTGAGCATGAAATTGGTTTTCCGTTTTGGTTGGTGAAAGTATGGAATATTGCCAAGAATTCCGGTGCTACCATCAAATTTTACGGGAACGAAAAAACCCTGAGCATCATCCGGGATATCCACAAAAAACATCCTATTGAAGCTGACTTTGCAATCTTTGAAGATTGGGATGAATTGCCGGTTCTTTCACAAAAAATCAAGTCCGACGACAATCTAATCATCATTTTAGGTAGGAGAAAATCGCTTTCTTACAATATCATTATGGATAAGATTCCCTTGTATTTGAAAAAGCATTTTCTGTACAACAGCTATTTGCTTATTTTCCCTATGCAATTGGGTATTCTGAAATCAGAAAGCGAAAGCTATATCAACCCTTCTCTGTCAGAGCCTGTAGAAAGATTAGATGAAATAGGAAAAACGGTCGGGCGGTTGTTTAGAAAAAAATAAGCAATAAGTTTTCAGTTTAGAGAAATTTTGCCAAATCTTTCAATGCTATCTTGCCTTCATAAATTGCTTTTCCAATGATGACGGCAGGGATTTGCTTTTCTTGAAGTGTGTCGATATCGGCTACAGCACTCACGCCACCACTGGCAATCAGATACATTTCAGGTTCTTTTTGCAGCATTTCTTGATACAGTGAGACGGCAGGTCCTTCCAACATCCCGTCTTTACTGATATCGGTACAGATAACTTTACTGATTCCTTTTTCCATATATTCCTTGATAAAGGGCATCAAATCTATGTCTGTAGTCTCCAACCAACCTCCGACTGCGATTTTCCGGTCCTTCACATCAGCACCTAAGATGATTTTCTCGGCACCGACTTGTTGAATCCATGCGGTAAAGATTTCAGGATTTTTGACAGCAATACTGCCTCCGGTAATCATGGCTGCCCCGGATTCAAAAGCAATGCGTAAATCATTATCAGATTTCAATCCTCCTCCAAAATCAATCACTAAATCGGTGTGGGTCGCGATTCTTTCCAAGACTTTATGATTGACGATATGTTGCGCTTTGGCACCATCTAAGTCCACCACATGCAACCTGCGTATGCCTGCATCTTCAAACATTTTGGCCACATCTAAAGGATCTTCATAGTAAACGGTCTTTTGACTGTAATCACCTTGCGACAATCTCACACATTTGCCATCAATCAAATCAATAGCAGGAATAATTTCTATCATTCGTAATCAGCATTAAAAATTGAAAGG
>CAZOUH010000086.1:3920-5979 GCA_964582935.1 uncultured Paludibacter sp. | reverse complement strand
ATATCAGGAGTTTATAAATATTTTTCTTCATACGATGACAATTCAATTTACAACAATTCTAAAGTAACCGGACAATGATCTGAATGAACGGCATCCACTAAAATTTGTGCGGCTTTTAATCTGTCTCGAAGCGGATCGCTGGCCCAGTGATAATCAATGCGCCATCCTACATTGCGGTAGCGTGCGCCACCACGATAGCTCCACCAGCTGTATCTCTCCGGACTTTGATCAAACACCCTGAAAGTATCGATCATGCCGGTAGCTTCGTATCTGTCTAACCACTCCCTTTCCTCAGGTAAAAAACCGGACACGCCGACTTGTCGTTGTGGATTGTTGATATCAATGGGTTTATGACAAATATTATAATCGCCACAAACCACCAAATTGGGGCGTTCTTTTCTTAATTCAGTGATAAAAGGCAGGAAATCTTCTAAGAACTCCATCTTAAAAGCCTGACGCTCATCGCCGGACGAGCCTGAAGGTATGTACACATTCACGATAGACAAATCGCCATAATCAGCTCGAATCACCCGCCCTTCACTATCATATTTCGGATTATTCATGCCGATGACAATATTATCAGGCGTTTTTTTAGTCAGGATAGCCACCCCGCTATACCCTTTTTTCTCAGCAGAATGTGCATAAGTGGTATAGCCCAATTCCGCAAAAAGCATGGTGTCAATTTGTTCCGGCTGCGCTTTAGTTTCTTGCAAACACAACACATCCGGACTTTCTTCCTTCATCCATCCCGCTAAATCTTTATTAATTGCCGCCCTTACGCCATTTACATTATAAGAAACTATCTTCATGAACCTTTTAACTTTAAAAACTTTCCAACTTTCTAACTTTCCAACCCTTCGACAGGCTCAGGGCACCGCTTTATAAACTTTATGAACTTTACAAACTTTATGAACTTTAAAAACTTTCCAACTCTATACATTCGCCTGCTTCACCATTTTATACAGATTGGAGGCAAACACAAAATTATTCAACTCCTCATTTTCTGCATGAAAAATATCTTTATTAGTGCCTTCCCATGCCTTCTCACCCTGATTGATAAAAATCACGTATTCCCCAATCTCCATCACTGAATTCATATCGTGGGAATTGATGATGGTCGTGATATTGAATTCATGTGTAATTTCCTGAATCAACCTGTCAATAATCAGAGAAGTTTTAGGATCTAAACCAGAATTCGGCTCATCGCAAAACAAGTATTTAGGTTGCAAAGCAATGGCACGCGCGATAGCCACACGTTTTTGCATGCCGCCACTAATTTCCGAAGGCGCTAAACTGAAAGAATTTTCAGGCAGATTAACCCTTTGCAGACACGCCACAGCTCGCTCTTTCATTTCTTCTTTAGAGGAATCTGCAAACATTTCCAGGGGATACATCACATTCTCCAACACCGTCATAGAGTCGAATAAAGCAGAGCCTTGAAACAGCATGCCGACTTCGCGGCGCAGGCGACGAATATCGCGCATACGCATATCCGGCAGGTTTCGTCCGTCATATTCAATACGCCCTGTATCAATGCGATGAAGTCCGATGATGCTTTTCATCAATACGGTTTTACCGGATCCGCTCGCACCGATAATCATATTTGTTTTCCCCGGCTCAAAAACGGCAGAAATATCTTTCAGCACATGATTATCACCAAAGGTTTTATTTACATCTTTAACAGTTATCATCGTTTAGAGTGTATTACGGCGGTTCTTCCTATGCTGTTTTCGTACTTCATGGATTGTTATTTCGTGCGTGTCACCGCAAACTCAACACAATCAATCAAAGCTTGTTTATATTCACTGTCCGGAAACCCGTTTAATTCCTGAATTGCCTTTATTTTAAACTCTTCCATGCGGCGTTTTGCATACTCTACACCACCACTTTTCAAAGCAAAATCCATAATATATGCTACATTTTCCTCTGAGAAGTCTTTCGATTTAATCCATTTCAAGATTTTATTTTTCTCTGTTTCATCTGCATGCTCCAAAGCATAAATCAATGGTAGCGTGACTTTGCCATCACTGACATCGTTTCCTGTAGGCTTACCAATATT
>CAZOUH010000086.1:0-3820 GCA_964582935.1 uncultured Paludibacter sp. | reverse complement strand
TCCAATGCATAATCGACGACATCATCATGCACCAAACTGGCTGTATGCAACAATTCCAACGCAATAGCTGCATGAATGGTTGATTGGTTGGCTTCACCCATCAGCTTGGCTGCCAAAATTACCAAAGTAGGACGTAACTTCTTCCCGACTTGCTGAAGAACATACGCATTCACCTCTTCTAAAATGGGATTATCCGCAGTTAGTCCTGTCAGCAAGGTCTTGTCAAATAATTCAAGCTCTGGTTTTATTTTTATTTTAATGGAGTCAATGATGTCCATCGAATAATTTTTTTCGTAAACTGCAAAAGTAAGCAAATTTGTGTGATATGTAGAGTATATGTCAAAAAAATGATTTTATTTTAATTACTTTTACAGTCCGTACGAAGACAACATACAATTGATTTTAAGCAATGAGATTATGAAGAAACTTTTTTTAATTGATGCCTACGCGCTTATTTACAGATCGTATTATGCGTTTATCAAAGCGCCCAGAATTAACTCTAAAGGGCTGAATACTTCGGCGATTTTGGGTTTTGTAAATGTGCTTGAAGACATCTTGAAAAGAGAAGAACCTACGCATATAGCGGTTGCGTTTGACCCACCGGGACCCACTTTTAGGCACGAGGCATTTGAAGCCTATAAAGCACAACGTGAATCGACTCCTGAGGACATCAAACTTGCCGTACCCCATATCAAAAATATACTGGCAGCTTACAATATTCCCATCCTTGAAATCCTTGGCTATGAGGCAGATGACGTGATAGGAACGATGGCAAAGAAGGCTGAGGATGCCGGATTTACGGTCTATATGCTGACGCCGGACAAAGATTTTGGTCAATTGGTTTCTGAACATATTTATATGTACCGACCTAAATTCAAGGGCGGTTATGAAATCATGGGACCGAAAGAAGTGCAAGCAAAATATTCATTAGAGCATCATCTTCAAGTGATTGACATGTTAGGGTTGATGGGTGATGCTTCAGATAATATACCCGGCTGCCCGGGTGTGGGCGAAAAGACAGCCATCAAACTACTACAGGAATTTGGCAGCATAGATGCTTTGCTTGAACGTACCAATGAAGTAAAAGGCAAGTTGAGGGAAAGAATTGAGGAGCATAAGGAGCAAATCTTGTTTTCTCGATTTTTAGCAGAAATCAAAACAGATGTACCCATAGATTTTGATGAAAATGCATTAAAAATAGAACCTATCAACGAGCCGCAGTTAAAAGCTTTATTCAATGAATTGGAGTTTAGAACTTTATCTACGAATAAATTTGGAGATATTTTCACCTCTCTGCCCCCCGATCAGCCGATAGCCAGGGTTCAATTTGCCCCTGCAAAAAGTAAAGACGGGCAAATGTCGCTGTTCGGCAACGAAGAACAGGATGACAATCAAGGAGATAATCCTATTCTCTCTGAACCTTCCGGTAAAGCACCGGCTGCCGGAATGCCTGCACGCGACATCCCCTCTCCTGTGCTTGACTCAATTGCTGCTGAGGCTATAAGCAAGGGACTAAATTCCATTCATAATACGCCTCACGAATATATCTTAGTTGATGATAAAGTCAAACGGGCACATCTTATCTCCCAATTGTTCCTTCAAAAATCGGTATGCTTCGATACTGAAACCACTGGTGTAGATGTTTTTACAGCCGATATGGTCGGTTTGTCTTTTTGCTATGAAAAGGGGAAAGCCTATTACGTAAGACTGCCGAACGGAAAAGATGAACGGCATGCTGTTTTACAGGAATTCAAAGTCTTTTTTCAATCAGAGCATATAGAAAAAGTAGGGCAAAACGTAAAATTTGACCTTTTGATGCTGGCTCAATACGGCATTGAGCTGAAAGGACAAATTTTTGACACCATGATAGCACACTATCTTCTACAGCCTGAATTGCGTCACGGTATGGACTTTTTGGCAGAGGTTTATTTGCAATATCGTACCATTCACTTTGAAGATTTAGTAGGTGCAAAAGGTAAAAATCAGCAAAAGATACAGGATATTGAGATAGAACTTTTGAAAGACTATGCGGCGGAAGATGCTGACATTACGTTTCAACTCAAAGAAATCTTGGAACAAGAAATAAAAGCCAATCAAATTGAGCAGCTGTTTTATGAGATGGAAATGCCTTTGATGAAGGTGTTAGCAACCATGGAGTTAAACGGTGTCAGAATTGATGCGGAAGCATTGAAGCAAAGCTCGATGATACTTTCAGAAGAAATGTATCGGATAGAGGACAAGATACAAGAGCTTGCCGGTGTGAACTTTAATGTATCGTCGCCGGCACAGGTTGGTGAAATTTTATTCGATCGATTGCAATTGGATGATAAAGCGAAAAAGACCAAAACAGGACAATACTCTACTTCGGAGGATATCTTGGAGAAAATCAAAACAAAACATCCAATCGTTGAGATGATATTGGAATTCAGGGGATTGAAGAAGCTGCTAAGTACTTATATAGATGCCCTGCCAAAATTGATTAATCCGAAAACAAACAAGATACACACTTCTTTTAATCAAACGGTGACATCAACAGGACGCTTGAGTTCAACCAACCCCAATTTGCAAAATATTCCCATTCGCGATGCACAAGGCAAAGAAATCAGAAAAGCATTCATCCCTGACGATGGTGCGGTATTTCTAAGTGCCGACTATTCTCAAATTGAATTGCGCATCATGGCGCATTTGAGTGGTGACGAGCATATGACAGAGGCATTCAGGAGCGGATTAGACATTCATACGGCTACTGCAGCCAAAATTTACGGTATCTCCATAGACGAAGTGGATGCCGACATGCGACGAAAAGCCAAAACTGCCAACTTCGGAATTATTTACGGCATATCAACTTTTGGCTTAGCCGACAGATTGAATATCCCAAGGGCTGAAGCTAAAGGACTGATTGATGGCTATTTTGAAAGTTATCCGGAGGTTAAAAAATACATGGATAACGTGATTCAACAAGCCAAAGCGAATGGTTACGTAGAGACCATTTTCGGAAGAAAAAGATATTTAAGTGATATCAATTCGCAAAACAGCATAGTCAGGGGCTATGCAGAACGTAATGCCATCAACGCTCCCATACAGGGATCTGCTGCCGACATCATCAAAATAGCCATGGTCAATATTCAAGATCGTATCAGGCAAGAAAACTTGAAAACGCAGATGATTATGCAGGTCCATGACGAATTGAACTTTTCTGTTCCCAAAGAAGAATTGGAGTATGTTGGCAAAATGGTCACAGAAGAAATGGAAAAGGCTGCTTCCTTAAAGGTTCAGTTGGTAGTAGATTGTGGCGTGGGTTCCAATTGGTTAGAAGCACATTAAATTTAAAATCAGCAAGTGCAAATTAACAAAAAAGACAGCAAATCGACAAAAAGGCGAAATAAGAAGCTGGCAATAGCCGGTAAAAAAACCCGCCATCAACACGACAGCGGGTTTTTACATATTGTTTTGCTACGCAATTAATCTAATTTATTAACGTGCAGTGTCAGTTTAGATTTCAGATTGGACGCTTTGTTTTTATGTATCACATTGCGCTTAGCCAATTTATCCAACATGGAACTAACTTTTGGTAACAGCTCAACAGCTACTGTTTTATCAGTAGTTGCACGTAACTTACGCACGGCATTACGGGTTGTTCTCGCATAATAACGATTATGTAATTTACGCTTTTGCGTCTGGCGTATTCTTTTGATTGCTGATTGATGATTTGCCATCTGAAATAATTTTTAGTCTGTAAAATTTTAGTAGCCCATAGGGGAATCGAACCCCTCTTTCCAGAATGAAAATCTGATGTCCTAACCGATAGACGAATGGGCCA
>CAZOUH010000085.1:0-6022 GCA_964582935.1 uncultured Paludibacter sp. | reverse complement strand
TGCATCAGCCGGCTTTGCAAGGTATTGGTTTTTATCCCAATCCTTTTGATCAAGAGGCGATTATCTCTTATGCAGAAAATTGTTGGTTGCAAGTCTTCAGCGTAGAAGGGGTGCAGGTATATACACAACAGTTGACGCAAACACGAGAAACTGTCCAACTGAATAATCTACCATCGGGAATTTATTATATCCGCTTGGAAAGAGACGGACAAACAGCATCGTTTACAGCAATCAAAAGGTGAAAATTAAGAAAGAAATAGTTTTTACTATGTGTAGAATTTAAGAGAAAATTCATATAAACATATTTCATTTTGCTTGAAAATCACGTGTTTTCAATTCCAAACACCATCCATAATTGGTGATATTGGAATTTCTGGAGTAGCGAAGGGTATTTTGTGTTAACCTCTTAAAATATCCTTTGCTGCTCTTTTTTTCAATTATTCATAACGAATAATCTTGGCAGGCAATATCTTCGTAATCAAATAGGAGGGTCCTACCATCATCAACATGGAGGCGAGTAGGGTACCGATATTCAAGGCTACAATCAGAAACCAATTAAAGACAATTGGCACGGTAGCAATGTAGTAGGCTTCGGGATCTAAAGGAATGATGCCTGTGAAGTATTGCAGGGCGCAAATGCTTAGTCCGAGTATGTTGCCCCATAGCATACCTTTGCCAATCAGGAAAAATGAATGATAAAGGAATACTTTTCTGACCGACCAATTGGTGGCACCGAGGGATTTTAGAATGCCTATCATATTGGTACGTTCCAAAATCAAAATGAGTAAGCCGGAAATCATATTGAAACCGGCTACGGCAAACATCAACAATAAAATCACCCAAACATTGATATCCAACAAATCCAACCATGAAAAAATTTGGGGATTGATGTCTTTGATAGTTTGGGTAAACAGCAGACTTCCATCTGGTTGCACTTTGTTGGCTGTCAACCGATAAACCTCATTGCCAATCTCATCTATCTGATTAAAATCATGGATTAAAATTTCGTAACCGCTGACTTCCGATTCTTCCCAATTGTTGAGTTGACGGATGTGGCGGGTATCGGTCAGGATAAACAACTTATCATATTCAATGAAATTGGTGGCATAAATACCGACAACCGTAAATTTACGTGCCCTGACCCGGTCTTGCATAAAATAAGCAAAGAAACTGTCGCCGGTATGGAGGTTGAAAACATCTGCCAGATACTTGGAAATCACCACTTCATTTTTCAGACTGTCTGTTTCATGCAAAATATCTCCATCTACTAAATTGGATTGAAAAAATTTCCAATCAAAGCCTTGATCAACGCCTTTTAGCACAACACCTTGAAAATTTTCGGCAGTTTTGATGATACCCGGCTTGGTGGTAAAAGTCTGGATGTGTTTGACACTGGGAATGGATGCCAATTCTTGCCATAAAGTATCATTCAGATTGATAGGCGACAATTCGTAACTGTTGTTACTTTCAAAATTGGTAAGTTGAATATGTCCTCCAAAGCCTATGGTTTTATTTCTGATTTCCTGCTTGAAGCCAGTCACGATGGCAAGAGACAGCAGCATGACCGTCATCCCGATACTGATGCCAAGCGTAGCAATGCGTACAGCCGGACGAGAGACATGTTTTTTATCTTGTCTGAAATGGATGCGTTTGGCTATGAAGTATTCAAGATTCATTGCATGTGCCTATGCGTTCATCTTTACCGTGGTGCCCGGATAAACTTCAAGAGCTTTTTGAAGTACGATTAAAGCTTTTTTAAGCGCTTCTTTTTCAAGCACGTAAGCAATGCGCACTTCATTCTTACCTATACCGGGTGTGGTATAAAAACCGGAAGCTGGGGCTAACATAACGGTCTGATTTTCATATTCAAAATCAGACAATAGCCAAGCACAAAATTTATCCGCATCATCAACGGGCAAACGAGCCACGGTGTAAAAAGCACCCATCGGTATGGGTGAATAAACGCCACGGATACGATTCAATCCATCGATTAAAAACTTCCTGCGATCTACATATTCATTGTACATGTCGAGCATGTATGATTCCGGCGTATCTATGGAAGCTTCTGCAGCAATCTGACCAAGCAATGGCGGACTCAACCTGGCTTGACAAAACTTCATCACATTTTCCAATACCTTTTTATTTTTGGTCACCAAGGCACCGATGCGGATGCCACATTCGCTGTATCTTTTCGATACGGAATCGACCAATACCACATTATCTTCGATTCCATCGAGATGAAAAGCAGAAATATAAGGCGCACCCGTGTAACAAAATTCACGATAGACCTCATCAGAAAACAAATACAAATCGTGTTTCTTCACCAAATCCCTGATGGCATTCATTTCCGCCCGTGTATAGAGATAGCCGGTTGGATTGTTGGGATTGCAAATCAGGATACCCTTGGTTCTGGGAGTAATCAAGGCTTCAAAATCTTCAACAGGCGGTAAAGCAAAGCCATCATCAATCTTGCTCAATATAGGCTTGATAACCGCTCCGGCAGCAATGGCAAAAGCCGTATAATTGGCATAAGCAGGTTCGGGAACTATGATTTCATCGCCGGGATCCAAGCAGCTCATAAAGGCGAAATTTACAGCCTCAGAACCACCGGTGGTAACGATGATATTTTCTTCGGTGACATCTATATTGAAACGATGATAATAACTTGCCAATTTGGAGCGCAAGCTTTTGATGCCGTCACTGGGCGTATATTCCAACACGGCTCTGTCGATATTACGAATGGCATCAATCGCCACCTGAGGAGTTTTTAAATCAGGCTGACCGATATTCAGGTGATATACTTTGATTCCTCTTGCCTTGGCTTTATCTGCCAAAGGAACCAATTTGCGAATGGGCGATTCGGGCATAGAATCCCCGCGTCGGGATGTTACAGGCATATTTTGTTAAGTTTTGGCTGCAAAATTAGTCAAATTATTTAAAATCTACTATTAATTTGACATTAAATTGCCGGGAAGTCAGATAATTCGGAACCGGAGATTTTAATCCGTAAATATCTGTTACCCAATAATATGAATTGACATTTTTGAAATCCATCAAATTAAAGACTTCTACATTCAACCAGATGTTTTGAAAATGTCGCATCCATTTTTTGTTCATCAGGGCATCTTTTCCATTGATTAATTGTCGGGAAGCACCGATGTCAACGCGCTTGTAGGCAGGTGCCCTGAAAGCAGCCCGGTGTTGATTGTTGCGCGGCGGACCGTAAGGCATTCCGTCAGCATATACAAATTTTAATTGTAATTTATAATTTGGATTGGTGGGAAAATAATCCTGAAACATCATCGAAAAAGCATAACGTTGCTCATTGGGACGGGAAACCCATGAGGGCCATACCATGGTTGAAGACATGATATTGCCTGCTTCATCGTAAGTATATTGCAGGTAGCTGTCACCGATGATGTCTTCTTTGGAATTCATCAGTGAAAAATTAATCCATGAATCAGTACCGGGTACCAATTCACCAAAAAGTTTAAAGTCCACTCCGGCTGTATAAGCCTTGGCATTATTTGTACCTGCATAGGTAATTTGCACATTTTCAATATCATAAGTGATAACACGATCGGCAAGTTTCAAATATGCTTCCGTAGTAAATTTAAAAGGACGACCAAACGCCCTGAAATAATGATCGCCACCCAATACAAATTGCAAAGAACGCTGGGCTTGGATGTCTTGATTCAACGAAACGCTCACATTGCCCAAAGCATCGCTGACGGTATCCCTGATTTCCTTATAAAAAGGCGTTTGATAATATACGCCCGTTCCCAATCTGAAACTGAAATCTTGTTTCCAATCGGGGATGAAAGCTAAGGAAGCACGCGGACTGACCAATAATTCCCGGTTAAAATTCCAATAACTCAAACGGGCACCGCCGGTCAAAGTAAAGCCGCCGGCACGGTTTCGCCATTTGTAAACATCCTGAATATAAGCGGTGGTACGCCAGCTCGCAAGGGTGTTTGCCGACTTCAGATTATAATATAAATTCACAGATTGATCGTCGTAAGGCAAAGAATAACCCGCTGAATCGCGCCATTCCCATTCACTGATATAATCCCTGATGATTTCACGCTGTAGGGTTGTGCCCCATTGCAACTTATTGGAAATACCGCTGAACTCGCCTGTATGACTGATGTTGGCAACCGTTGCATGCAAGGTATTGCGAGCATGTTCGTGATATTTGCCAATGCCCAATAATTCTCCTTCCTTTTCTTCTTCTTTTAAATCCATCTTGATATCATTCAATCGATATTCTCCCAAAATATCAAAATTTTCGTTTTCATCGGTTTGAAATACGGAACTTGTCAGACTGAGTTTGATATTCTGTTGTGGATGAAAATGATAACTCAATGCCCCAAAAGAAGTCCTGAACAGATCTTTTTCTTGTCCCTCGAAAAAGACGGTCATTTTTCTACCAATATTATAAGTGCCAAAAGAGGTTTCCCGCGTGGTAGGTACAAAATTAAAAATATTCTGTGAGAAATTTCCCAAGAAAGTCAATTCAGATTTATCCGTCAGTTGATAAGTGAAATATCCCTGATAATCAATAAAAGAAGGGTTATATTCCCCTTGGGTATCCAAGGTTCCCAACAGATATTGTGAAGTTTTATAACGGATGCCGTGCAATTGTGTGAATTTGTTTTTTGAAGTCCCCACATAAGCGGTCGCACCTAATAAACTAACCGATGCAGACGACTCGAAAGCTTGAGGTTTCTTGTATTCGATATCCAATACCGACGACATCTTATCGCCATATTCAGCATTGAAAGCACCGGATGAAAAGCCCACTTTTTCTACCATATCTTGGTTGATAAAACTCAAACCCTCTTGTTGGCCTGCACGAATCAAAAGTGGTCTATAGACTTCTATTCCATTTACATACACTAAGTTTTCATCAAAGTTACCACCCCTTACATTGTATTGCGAACTGAGTTCATTGTTAGAAGTGACCCCTGCAAAAGTAATCAGGATGGACTCGAAATTACCGGATATATTGGGTATCAATTTGGATTTTTCCGGATTGATATAATCCATGGTAGAAGTCTGTCTGCGTTGCGCAATCACATCAAAATCCTGCAAGTGCATATCAATGGCACGTAGTTCAACAGAAATTTGCATGACCGGTTGGGTAGGGCGCAGGGTGTGTTTAATGGTCTCATATCCTAACAAAGAAAAGACGATGGTTACGGAATCTTTTACATCGCCTGATAATTCATAATATCCGTTGATGTTGGTGGTAGTTCCTATCGTTGTATTTTCAAAAAACACGTTGGCTAACTCAATTCCCCGATTGTTGGTGTCGATGACGTACCCAAATACCCGGAGTTTCGATTGGGCATGGGCAGGCACAACAAGCAATACAGAAAAAAGATATAATAAAGCTTTTTTAAACATGTAATTTGATACTTCCTTACAAAAACGCATGCATTCCGATTTTATTACTTCAAATAAAGAATAAAGCTACTCCAATTACGCTGACTATGGCACCAATCACGTGTGAGACTTTAATTTTTTCTTTAAAGATAAGGGCGGAAGGGAGGATGATAAAAATGGGAACCAATGCCATAAAGGTTGATGCAATGCCGGTTTTGGTATGTTGAATAGCAAGCAAGGACAATGAAACGCCTAAATACAAACCTACAAAAGAGCCGATAGAGACTTGCGTAAAGGCTTTTCTATGGGTCAAAGCTTGTCTGAGTCTGTGCCATCTTTTGGTATAGGTCATTAATAAGACAAAGCCAATAAGGGCAAATAAAATACGGATTTGTGTAGCTGCAATGGGATCATAATCAGTTCCTATCCCTTTTTTGCTCAGTATTAATCCCAAAGATTGACCGGTGGCTCCGCCAAAAGCCAGCAAAACACCTTTGATGGGGACATTCAACCGCATGCGTTTATCAGCTACGGCAATCATAATTCCCGACATGGAAACTACGATAGCAATGATGGATTTGAGCGGCAAGGTCTCGTGTAGAAAAAACCAACTGACGAGGGTAGTGATGGCAGG
>CAZOUH010000084.1:0-6041 GCA_964582935.1 uncultured Paludibacter sp. | reverse complement strand
GCATGAATGGCGGAGCAGGCGGATTTGGCGGTGGTGGTATGTCGATGGAGGATATATTCTCACAATTTGGCGATATCTTTGGTGGTCATTTTGGCAGTTTTGGCGGGTTCAGCAGCTTTGGAGATTTCGGTTTTGGCGGTGGTTCCCGTCGAGGTGCACGCGTCAGAAAAGGCTCAGACCTGAGGGTTAGGGTAAAACTGACATTGGCAGAAATAGCCAAAGGCGTAGAGAAAAAAATCAAGGTTAAAAAATATGTACCTTGTCAACATTGCAATGCAACGGGTGCTGCACATGGTTCTGAACCTGTTACTTGTAATACTTGTAAGGGTAGCGGACGAGTTACTCGCGTACAAAACACCATACTCGGACAAATGCAAACCCAATCTGAATGTCCGACTTGTCAAGGAGAAGGTACAATCATCCAAGATAAATGTACGTATTGTAACGGAGAAGGTATTTTAAGGGCAGAAGAAGTCATCAACATCAATATTCCGGCAGGGGTGATGGAAGGCATGCAGCTTTCGATGAGCGGCAAAGGCAATGCAGCTCGCAGGGGCGGGGTTAATGGCGATTTACTCATCTTGATTGAAGAAGAAAAACATCCTGAACTCATTCGGGACGAAAATGATTTGATATACAATTTACTGATTAGCGTTCCTACCGCTACATTGGGCGGATCGGTAGAAGTGCCAACTGTAGATGGCAAAGTAAAAGTCAACATCGCCGCCGGCACCCAGCCCGGCAAGGTACTGCGTTTGCGCGGAAAAGGTCTTCCAAGCGTGAACAGATACGGAACAGGTGACATGTTGATCAATATTGGTGTTTATATCCCTGAGAAATTGACCGGTGAAGAAAAAGCCATTATGGAAAAACTTGCTAAATCAAATCATGTACAACCTAATGTCTCTGCTTCTAAAGACTTTTTCTCACGATTCAGAAATATGTTTGAATAAGATGTTTCAATATGGGTAAAAAGATTAACTTTGCACGAGTTTACAAATCAATCATCCCGTGAAATATCTTTTAACACTCTTTTTGTCAATCAATCTGTTCATGGTAGGTTTTAGTCAGACATTGAATCCTACTTATCAGGCTTACATAGAAAAATTCCATGCTATTGCCATTAAACAGCAAAAGGAACATGGGATTCCTGCCAGCATCATCCTTGCCCAAGGTCTGTTGGAGTCGGGAGCGGGAAGAGGCATATTGGCTACGGAAGCCAATAACCATTTTGGGATTAAGTGTCACGATTGGACCGGAAAAAAAATCTATAAAGACGATGACGAAAAAAACGAATGTTTTCGCAAATACCGTCATGCAGAAGAATCTTACGAAGATCATTCTTTGTTTTTAGTCAATCGTCCGCGTTACAGTTCGCTTTTTTTATTGAATCCAACTGATTATGTATCATGGGCGCACGGACTAAAAGCTGCCGGTTATGCTACTGATCCCGCTTATGCACAAAAACTAATTAATCTTATCGAGAGATATAGTCTCCATCAATATGATATAGAAAAGAAAGGATTATTCGCTACTAAAACTGACCTGCAAACTCAATCCGAAAGAAGTATTTATAAATCGAATTATCTTCGAATAGTCGTTGCAACAGAAAATGACACTTACGCATCCTTAGCCGAAGAACTGAAAATTTCTGAAAAGCGATTGCGAAAATACAATGAAGTGGGAACAGAAACACAACTGAAAAAAGGAGACATTGTCTATCTTTCCAAAAAGAAAAAAACAGCTGCCCGTGCCAATCACATTCATGTGGTGCAACCCGGAGAAACCCTTTATGGTATATCGCAAATTTATGGCATTCAATTGATTAACTTATATAAAATGAATGATATACCGTTTACACAAGGTGCGTATATCGGTCAGATTATCAAACTCAGATGATGTAAAATTACTATGCGACGTAGAAATACAGAGGAAATACGCGATGTCATTCAACAATTTCTCAAACAGAGAAAATTAGATCAACCACTCTACGAAAAGAGAGTAGTTGATGCATGGTCTGAAGTTCTCGGCAAAAACATCATGAATTATACCAGTGAATTATCCGTTAAAAATAAAAAATTGCATGTAACCATCACCTCCTCCGTGTTGAGACACGATTTATTCATCAGCCGCGAGCAAATCGTACGCTCATTAAACAAATATGTCGGTTCTGACGTTATCAATGACATAGTATTCAAATAATTAAATCCACTTTTTTTTATTTTCTGTAACATATTACTTGCATGAAGAAAATTCTCTATTTGTTGATTTGCCTCTTTATTTATCACAGCATCCATGCGCAAAATTATACCATCAGCGGGTATATCACCGACGAGAAAAGTGGAGAAACGCAAATCAATGCATCAGTCTATGACTTTAACAGTAGGAAGGGCACTGTATCCAATGTATATGGTTTTTATTCACTAACCATCCCTGCGGGTGATGTATCTTTGCAATATTCTTATGTGGGATATCACTCACAATCCTTCAGTTTCAAGCTGAAGAGGGACACCATCATCCATATTCGCTTTAAAGAGGCAACCGATTTACAGGAAATTACGGTGGTTGGGCATCAAAAAATCACCGGTGTTCATTCTACACAAATGGGTGCGGTAGAAGTGCCTATTGCGCAAATCAAGACCGTCCCTACCCTCTTTGGGGAAGCTGATTTGGTGAAAGCTTTGCAATTGCTGCCCGGTGTGCAAGCAGGCTCTGAAGGTTCAACAGGCATGTATGTGAGGGGTGGTGGTCCGGATGAAAACCTGTTTCTATTGGATGGAATTCCGGTATATAATGTCAATCACATGGCAGGTTTTTTCTCTGTCTTTAATCCGGATGCCGTAAAAAATGTAATATTATATAAAGGTAATTTTCCGGCAAGATTTGGTGGACGATTGTCCTCTGTTGTTGATGTCAGGATGAATGACGGAGATGATAAAAAAATTCACGGCAATGTGAGTGTAGGCGCCATATCTTCCAAAATCAATATAGAAGGACCCATCATCAAAGAAAAAACTACTTTTAATATTTCCGCCAGAAGGACTTATTCGGATTTATTGTTGCAACCTGTCATCTGGATGGGCATGGCACAAAACTTTACAGATGAGGAAGGTAGATTGACAGCAGGTTATTATTTTTACGATTTGAATGCCAAGGTAAATCATAAATTTAACAATAACGACAGGCTGTATTTAAGTCTGTACATGGGTGATGATATTATTTATACGAATTATAGAAACTCGTATAAATACAAAGGCGGTGAGCAAGGAAGTTTTACAGAAGAGTCATCACGATTAAAATTAGGTTGGAATTGGGGAAACATTGTCAGTTCTGCCCGTTGGAGTCATATGATTAACAATAAACTATTCATGAATACAACGGCAGCTTACACCCGATACAGGTTTGATATGGGTGTAGGGATGGAAGTTAAATACTTACAAGCAGCGCCGGATTCTATCTATTCCGGTTCATCTAACATCAATATGGGATACAAGACAGGCATTGAGGACTTTACACTGAAATCAGATTTTGAGTACCTGCCTCATCCTGATCATGAAATTAAGTTTGGACTGAATCATACCTATCACACGTTTAAGCCGGGCGTGTCGATTTTGAGTATCAGTGAAAAGGAAAATCAAATCGAATTGAAGCAAGATACAACAATAGGTAATAAAAACATCTTTTCTCATGAAACCAGTCTGCATGTGGAAGACGACTTTACCATCAACTATGCAATCAAACTGAATGTCGGGCTGCATTACAGTTTATTTAATGTTGAAAAACACACTTATCAGTCATTACAGCCTCGGGTCAGTGCACGTATTTTAGCCAATGATAATTTATCTTTCAAAGCAGGATATGCTGCTATGAGTCAGAACGTTCATTTGCTCTCCAATGCATCTGTCAGTTTGCCAACAGACTTATGGGTACCGGTAACGAAAAGAATCAAACCCATGTACTCGCATCAATATTCTGTTGGCGTATTTTATAACTTACTGAACACCTTGGATTTGTCGGTGGAAGGCTATTATAAATCGATGTCTAATTTAATAGAATATAAAGATGGTGCTTCATTTTTAGGTTCTTCTACAGGCTGGGAAGATAAAGTAGTGATGGGCGATGGTTGGGCTTATGGTGTTGAATTTTTGGCACAGAAATCATTTGGCAAAACAACAGGATGGGTGGGTTATACTTGGGCAAAAGCAGAACGTTTGTTTAATCGTCCCGGACAAGAGTTGAATTTTGGGGAAGTATTTCCTGCCAAATATGACAGGCGGCATGATGTCAGCATCGTAGTTTCGCACAAATTCAGTGACCGATTTGATATAGCAGGGACTTGGGTATTTGCCACCGGTAATACCGGTACTTTGGCACTACAAAGTTTTATTGCCTTGCAAGAACCGGAGTATAACAGATATGGACAAATCGTCAGTACTTATGAAAACTTGGACTACATCAGCGGGAGAAACAACTATCGCTTCAATTCTTATCATCGTTTAGATTTAGGCATGAACTTCCATAAGAAGAAAAAATATGGTACACGTACTTGGAATATTAGTGTGTATAATGCCTATAGCAATAATAATCCTTTTTTAGTCATGCCCACAGAAGACTACGATTGGAATCCTGCCACTAACATGTATGAAGTTAGGAAGAAACTCATACAAGTATCAATTTTTCCTATTATTCCGTCCATCAGTTATAGTTATAAATGGTAAGCAAATTAACAAAGCACTATGCAAATCAACAAAATATATCATAAAATCTTTGCTTCGGCAATGCTAATATTGCTCATGGCTTCCTGTGAAAAAGAAATTAAATTCAATGGAGACATCGTGCAACCCATGATGGTTGTGAATGGATTGATTACTCCGGATTCAACCATCAGGATACATCTCTCTAAGAGCAGATTTTTTTTAAGCAACAATGAAAAAACTGAGGACATACCCAATGCAGCTATTGATATCTATATCAATGGACAAGCAAAAGGTAAAATGCAATACAAAGAGTCCGGTATTTATACAAGTTCTATTCGTCCGTCCATCAATGATACCGTCAAATTGGTCATTGCAGACACAGATATTCAAGGTGTTCAAAGTGAAGTAGTCATACCCAGGCAATCCATTCTCCAATCCGTTGACACTGCTACACAAACCATTAGAAATGAGATATATGAATTTGACGGTTACAACATGGTTCCTACGGGCAGGTATAGTTATATGAAAGAATTAACAGTAAAGCTTACCATCAAAGACCCTCCTGCTATTGAAAATTTCTATCGCTTAAACATTAAGATGCGTACTCAAATGCATTATCCGGACACTACTTATACTTGGGAAGGAGGAGGTGAAATACATTATGCAGATACGACTGTGGTATGGGAAGAATATGAATACTTTTATCTCGAAGGTACTGAAACACCCAATGAAAGTTTATTAGGTTTCATAGACATAATCAACAGTTCAGCTTATTCCTATACCATCACAGATGAATTTTTCGATGGAAAAGATAAAACCTTAAAATTTAAATTCTTATATACTTCGCCCAAAATTGGTGATAGTACTGGCAGTGAAGAAGATGATGAAAATTATTACCCCACTACGTTCAGAACTCCTGATTCACAATCTAAACAATTGACTGTTAACTTACAGAGCATTTCAAAAGAAATGTATCTTTATTTTAAAACAAAGGAAAATGCCGATAATGTTTTTGATACTTTCTTCACGGAACCCGTTCAAATATACAGCAATATCAAAAATGGGATGGGTGTTCTTGGTGCTTATACAAACAAAGAAATAAAGATTGAATTACCGTAAGGCTTTTTTATTTCCTTTTATTCCAGCTTTCAAGCCTGTATTTACTTTTTGCTATGGTTTCAACGGCAGTTCTCATCTGTTCATCCGGCATCAAAATATGTGGATTATCCAACACTTTACTGACTTGCCTAATCATACGTGTAAAAAAATCTGATGCAGGATATGCTTTTAGCTGATTTTCTTCCATATAAGTTTTGATGTTTTTCACCGGACTAACAACAGATG
>CAZOUH010000083.1:3419-6066 GCA_964582935.1 uncultured Paludibacter sp. | reverse complement strand
TTTTCAATTTTATCCAATACATCAGAAATATGAGAACCCAGAAAAGCAGACATGATAGAAGGCGGCGCTTCATTGGCACCTAATCGATGGGCATTGTTAGCCGTTGTGATAGAGGCACGTAACAAGCCGTTGTGCTTGTAAACCGCCATCAAGGTATTCACTAAAAAAGTGATAAACTGTAGATTCTCTGCCGGAGTTTTGCCGGGAGTCAACAAGCCAACGCCGGTATCGGTACCCAATGACCAATTGTTATGTTTACCCGAACCATTGATGCCGGCATAAGGTTTTTCGTGTAACAGCAAACGAAAACCATGACGACGAGCCACCTTTTTCATCAAAGACATGATGAGCAGGTTTTGATCGTTGGAAAGATTGGCTTCTCCGTGGAGTGGTGCTAACTCAAATTGATTGGGTGCGACTTCATTATGCCTGGTCTTTAAAGGAATACCATACTTATAGGCTACAAATTCCAAATCTTTCATATAAGCTACCACCCGTGTGGGAACAGCTCCAAAATAATGGTCTTCTAACTGTTGATTTTTAGCGGATTCATGACCGATTAAAGTCCTGCCGGTCAATGCTAAATCCGGGCGGGTAGCATACAAGCCTTCATCCACCAAAAAATACTCTTGTTCCCAGCCTAAATAAGAAGTTACCCGCTTCACCTTGGGATCGAAGTACTTACAGACTGCTGTTGCAGCTTCGTTGATAGCATGCAAGGCTTTTAACAAGGGAGCCTTCAAATCCAAAGATTCGCCTGTATATGAGATAAATATGGTAGGAATAACCAATGTGTCATCATAGATGAAAGCCGGTGATGAAGGATCCCAAGCGGTATATCCGCGCGCTTCAAAAGTGCTCCTGATACCCCCACTTGGAAAAGAAGAGGCATCCGGTTCTTGCTGTGCTAACAGTTTACCCGGAAAAGTCTCTATGATTTTTTCTCCGGGACCGTCGATATAATCTATAAAAGAATCGTGCTTTTCAGCAGTCCCGTCTGTCAACGGCTGAAACCAATGGGTATAATGTGTGGCGCCCCTTTCAATTGCCCAACGCTTCATGCCCGCAGCCACCTCATCGGCAACACTTCTGTCTAAAGCTACTTCGTTGTCCACAGCATCCTGCACAGCCGTTAAAGCTTCTTTGGAAAGGTATTGCGACATGGTTGTGCGATTGAATACATTACAACCAAAGTATTCGGAAGGAAGTACAGCAGGCGCTTCGATAGCAATGGCTTTCTTCTTGTGCGCTTTCTCAACAGCTTTAAAACGAAGTGATGACATAATTTTGATGATAGATATATTCGATGTAGTCAGAACATAAAGCTGCAAATTTACAAGAAAATAATCAATAGTCCTCTATACATTACAAATTATCACTGAACTAACTGTTTTTTAGATACAATGAATCTCTCGGTGAATCATCTGAAAAGTTATAGCAATTGCAATTTATTTCGTAAATTTGCCCTCGTTTTCAAAACGAAATTCTACAAAACAATTATAAATAAGCGTATTACAATGAAACCAATGATTAAAAGTCCTTTGCAAATTGCGAGGGCATCTTATCAACCTAAATTGCCTTTGTCTCTGAAAGGAAATGTAATTTTGAAAGAAGGTGCAGCAACAGAGTCTGTTGCCGATCAGGAAGATATCAAAGCACTGTTTCCAAACACCTACGGTATGCCGCTGATTACTTTTGAATCGGGAGAAGCAAAACAATATCCGGTAAAGAATGTAGGTGTGATATTGTCCGGTGGACAAGCACCGGGCGGTCACAATGTGATTGCAGGCTTATTTGATGGCTTAAAAAAATTAAATCCGGCGAATAAACTGTATGGGTTTTTAGGCGGTCCCAGTGGCTTGGTTGATCACAAATATATTGAATTGACTGAAGAGGTTGTCAAAGAATACCGAAATACAGGAGGTTTTGATATTATTGGATCCGGACGTACCAAATTGGAAGAAGCAGAACAATATCAAAAAGGTGCTGAAATCTGTCATCAATTAGATATCAGTGCCATCGTGATTATTGGCGGAGATGATTCCAACACCAATGCTTGTGTGCTTGCTGAGTACTACGCACAAAAGGGAGAAGGCATCCAAGTGATTGGTTGTCCGAAAACCATTGACGGCGATTTGAAAAATGAAATGATAGAGTCTTCTTTTGGGTTTGACACCGCTTGTAAAGTATATTCAGAATTAATAGGAAACATCCAACGCGATGCCAGTTCAGCCAAAAAATATTGGCATTTTATCAGATTGATGGGACGTTCAGCTTCTCACATTACATTGGAATGTGCCTTGCAAAGTCAACCGAATATTTGTTTGATTTCGGAAGAGGTTGCAGCCAAAAATATGACTTTGTCAGATATTGTTGATTATATCGTTGATGTCATTGTGCATCGAGCCGATCACGATCTGAATTTCGGAACCATTTTAATTCCTGAAGGATTGATAGAATTTATTCCTGCCATGAAGAAGCTGATTGCTGAATTAAACGATTTATTGGCTCACAATGGAGATTTCAGTGCCTTGGCAACAGATGACGAAAAACGTCAATATATCAAAGGAACCCTTTCTCCTGAAAGCTCGCAGGTTTTCCGTGATCTTCCCAAAGGTATTGCTCGTCAGCTCACACTTGATCGCGA
>CAZOUH010000083.1:0-3319 GCA_964582935.1 uncultured Paludibacter sp. | reverse complement strand
AATACGACCGAACCTGCCAATGAATGGATTGCCGGTGGTGTACCCATTACCATGATGATGAATATGGAACGCCGCCATGGTCAGATGAAACCCGTGATTCAAAAGGCATTGGTGGAATTGGATGGTGCACCTTTCCAATTCTTTGCAAAGTATCGTCAGAAATGGGCAGATGAAAATATGAGTTATATTTATCCGGGACCGATCCAATACTTTGGTCCGACTGAAGTCTGTGATCAACCGACTAAAACGTTGCAATTAGAAAAAGGATTGTAATCATTCCCAATCCAAAATTCTTCTTTCTCCTTCTAAGGATTGTATTTCGGTGATTTCTTGTGAGACTTCCATCACGCCGCGATACAATCCTTTTTTGTCACGCACTGCAAAGTATTGAATGAGAATTTTCTTGCCACGCATATTGATCCAAAAATCAGCATGATGTTGACTGCCGTTTTTGAAAGACTCAACGATTTTTTCAACCACATGTACACTTTCATGCGGGTGGCAATTGTTCACATCTCGTCCTATCACAGCGATGGTTCGTGGAAAAATACGATGGGGAGGATTGGAGAAAAAACGCACTTTGTTGTGTTCATCAACATAAGTGATATCAACAGGAAGATGACTGAATATCAGAATGATTTGTTCGAGGGTCAATGAACCTGTATGTAAATCCAGCAGGTCGTCTCCCATATTTTTTGTATCAATTGCTGAATCATTCATGGTTGTTCTTTTTTTAGGTTTATAGTAAGGAAAACCTAAATCTATGCTTTCATTGCGAAGGTTTTCAATCTCAACTCTATCTACTTCTGCCTCAATAAATGGAAATAATATCCTTTCTTCTCTGAATTTTATCGCATAAATATTAAAGAATAAGGCGCCTGCTAATTTATTCATTTGTTGAAAATCTACAGGAGCGTCCTTTTCTAAAAGAAAAATCATTTCAGAGAGGTTTCTTCTGATATCATCGTGAAATGACCACATCATGGTTACGCACTTAGACGGTTTGGTCATTTTCTCAACCAAAGGAAAAATCACATTTTCTTTGATGACATAATAGTCTGTAAACGGACGGATGGCAAGCCACGACTCTAATAATTCATTTCGTAAGGAAGTGTCCGTCAGATTTTTATTAAATGCGATCAAAATTGGACGAATTTTTTCCATCTTTTCGATCATTTGGCGATTGTTTTCGATACAAATACCAAAATACGAATCTTTATCGGGAGCTTGATATGGAAAGTCTGCAAGTGCTTTGTAGGTAACGTTCAGAAGTTTATTCATTCCGGTCTTCATTGCTTCCATATCATCACCGGACAGAATCAGCTCGTGTGTAAAGTACATAATATCAAAGGGCGTGATCAGGTTGATTTCCTGAGCATGCCCTTTAATTATTTCAGCTGCATTGGTTTTCGAGATGATTGCTTGATACAATCTATGCAACAATTGTATGTTTTTTTCTTGTTGTGTTAAGAAGTCAGACATAGGACTAATATCCCCATTTTAACCATACGGCACCCCAAGTAAATCCGGCACCAAAAGCGGTCAAGATGATATTATCTCCCTTTTTAAATTTCTGTTCAGCTTCCCACATACAAATAGGAATGGTAGCAGCGGATGTGTTACCGTATTTTTCGATATTAATGATGACCCGATCGTAATCTACGCCCGTTCTGTTGACAACTGCATCAATGATGCGCAGGTTAGCCTGATGTGGAATCAACCAATTAATATCATCTGATGTCAGTTTATTTTTATCCATGATGTCTCCGGAAACGCCTGCCATACCTATTACAGCATGTTTAAATACAGCTTGACCTTCCTGGTAAATTGAATGTTCCCGGCGATCTATTGTTTCATGAGAAGTTGGATTTGCTGATCCTCCTGCTTTTAGCATCAAGTGTTTACCTCCTGATCCATCGGTGAAAATCATGGAATCCATGACGCCTAACTCTTCCTGAGTAGGCTCTAACAATGCCACACCTGCTCCGTCACCAAAGAGTGGGGCAGTGGTTCGATCCTCATAATTAGTGATGGATGACATCTTTTCTGCACCAAAGACCAATACTTTTTTGTATCGTCCGGATTCGATAAAAGCGGCAGCATTTGTCAGTCCGACAATAAATCCTGAACATGCAGCCTGCAAGTCAAAAGCAAGCGCATTTTTAATTCCTAATTTTTCGGCTACTACGGATGCGCAAGAAGGAAAGATATAATCAGGCGTGGTGGTAGCCACTAAGATTAAATCAATTTCTTCCGGTTTGGTATCAACTTTAGCAAATAAATCTTCAGCTGCTTTCACAGCCATGTAAGAGGTTCCGGTATTTTCTTTTTTTAGTATCCTGCGTTCTTTGATACCGACACGCGTGGTAATCCATTCATCACTCGTGTCCATCATGGTGCTAAGCTCGTGATTGTCCAGGATATATTCCGGAACATATCCGCCTACACCGGTGATAACTGCATGAGTTTTTGACATATTAAACAGTAACGGTTTTTTCAATTGCTAACTTACCTCTGTAATAACCACATTCGCCGCATACAGTATGATAGATATGCGCTGCACCACAGTTAGGACATATAGCAAGTGTGGGAGCTACTGCTTTATAATGGGTTCTTCTTTTGGCTGTACGGGTTTTCGATTGTCTTCTTTTCGGATGTGCCATTTTTTATCTTTTAATTAATTGTTATCAAAATTTATTTGTTGCAAATTATCCCACCTGGGATCAACTTGTGTTTCTTCGATTGCAGAATCATCTTCAAAATCATCCTCATTTTCAAACAAATCATCATCTTCTGTGTCATCTTTCTGACGTGTTATGTGACGTTTCAGTTTGTCAACCATGCTCTTGTTACATTCTCCGGGAGCATGCACATGCTTGATGGGTATGTTTAAAATGATGAATTCATATAAAAACCAAGCGATGTTGATGCTACCGTCTGTTTCAGGAATGATAACGGTGTCATTTTCTTCTGAAAATTCATTTCCGAATTTAACCTGAATGACTTCTTCATGCTTGATATGCTGGTCCATATCGTCTAAACATCTGTCGCACGGAAGTTTGATAAAACCGTCTAATTTAAACGTCAATTCATAAGTTGACATTCTTTTTTTGACATGAACACTTGCTTGAACACTGCCTTTTTGTACTTCAACACTGTCGATTTTTGCAAAATATTCATCGGTTAAATCATACTCGAAAATTCGAATATTGTCTGCGATTTCTTTCAGATTAATATTATACTGTCCAAACTTTGACATACTTGTTTTCGACTTTTAAAAAAACCGTGCAAAAATACACAAAAAATAGCAAATAGAAAA
>CAZOUH010000082.1:4090-6091 GCA_964582935.1 uncultured Paludibacter sp. | reverse complement strand
ATGGAAATTTTAATAGAAAATATTATTCAGACGGCTGCTGCTCAATTTCATCAAATGGGTATCCGCAATGTTTCCATTGATGATGTATGTGCAGAATTGAGAATATCCAAAAAGACCTTTTATCAGTACTTTAACAAGAAAGAAGATTTGGTGGATGCAGTTATTGTGTATGAACAAACTTCGCAGCATGCGAAGGTTCAGAAAAACATCAAGGATAAAAACGCCATTGAAATCTTTGTGTATATGATTAAAGAATTGAAAAAATCTACTGAGTGTACACCCATGCTTTTCTGGCATGATGTGCAGAAATTCTATCCGGCTTTGTACCAGAAGCATGATCAAATTAAACAAGAAAATATCCGCAATGCTTTTGAAAGCAATATCAAACAGGGGATTGCAGAGGGTTATTATAGGGAGAATTTAGATATCGAAATGTTATCATTTTTCCATACTGTACAGATTAGAAACACTTTCGAAATGATGATGCAATCGCAAACGAAATTCACATTGAAACGGATTACGGATTTTTTCATTGATATGATTGTTCGCTTGATTGCCAACGAGGAAGGATTGAAGTATATAGAGGAAAATTTAGCGGATAAAAAATAATTTTATAGAATAATTTATGACAGGTATTAAAAAGATTGGTGTTGTGCTTACGGCGTTGTTGATTGGGGGTTTGCTTCGAGCCAATGTGGTTCAAACGCTGCAAACAAGCTCGACAGATACATTAAAACTGAGTTTGCAGCAATGCATTGAAATTGCATTGGATGAAAGTCCGACCATTCGCATCGCTCAAAGCGAAATTGATAAGGTGGACTATGCCAATAAGGAAAAATTTTCGGGTTTGTTTCCAACCATCAGTGCTTCTGCCAACTATTCGCGGACTTTAAAAAAGCAAAAGATGTTCTTTAGTATTCCCGGCATGCCGGAAAATCCTGAAGGAATTGAGGTGGGACAGGACAATACTTTTGTAGGAATGCTGCAAGCTGCCATGCCCATCATCTCTCCTACCCTATGGGCAAGTTTGAAAATGAATGAGACAGAGGCTTCTATTGCCATCGAATCTGCTCGCTCTTCTAAAATCTCCCTCGTCAATTCGGTTACCAAGGCTTTTTATGGGGTACTGTTGGCGCAGGATTCTTATGGTGTATTTGAAAGAGCACATGAAAATGCTGCCGAAAATGCTAAAATTATCTATAGTAAATACGAACAAGGTGCTGTTTCTGAATTTGAATGGATACGTGCCGATGTGCAATTGCGCAATGCGTTGACCAATTTGGTATCTGCTGAAAGCGCCATCAATCTTAGTAATGCAAGTCTTAAAATGCTGATGGGCATTGATATGCACGCAACTATCCAGCCTGTTGGAACTTTATCGGATTACGAAACGGATATTTTTGGTGAAATGATAGATTTATCTGATGTTTCTTTGGATAAAAATACAGACTTAAATCAGTTTGATTTGAGGGTGAAACAATTGCAAGAGTCTTTGGAGTTGCAGAAAACCACTTGGTTGCCGACATTGGCTGCCACCATCAATTATCAATATATGGCTATGCCTAATGATGATGTGGCATTCAAGGATTATTACTGGTTTCCGACTTCTACCGCAGGTTTGACATTGTCTATTCCTATTTTTCAAGGAGGAAGCAAACATTATAAAGCCAAACAATTGCAGGTGCAGTTGCAAGCGATGGATGACCAGCGCGAAAATTTAAAACGTGGATTGGAACTGCAATCCATCACTTTGACCGATAATATGATTAAAGCTTTAGAGAAGATGGAATCGGGCAAAAAAGCAATGACGCAAGCGGAAAAAGCCCTGACCATCTCCCAAAAAATGTATGAAGTGGGTGTAGGTACTTATTTGGATGTAACCAATGCGGAATTGGGATATATACAGGCAGGACTGTCCTACAATCAATCGATATTTGATTTTATGTCGGCGAAGGCAGACTTGGAGAAGTTGTTGGGGAAGTTAGCCCCCTAAATCCCCCG
>CAZOUH010000082.1:0-3990 GCA_964582935.1 uncultured Paludibacter sp. | reverse complement strand
TAAACAATAAACATTAAACAGATAAATATTCAAGATGAAAATCATAAACAAAATTCTTGTAGTTTTCTTGCTGAGCGGGTTGGTGGCTTGCGGTGGCAAAAATTCTGAAAGCAATCAGTCCGACAATACGACTGAATCATCTGAGCAGCTGCCCAAGGTAAAAACGCAAAAGGTATATCTGCGTGCGGTGGATCAGAATTATGAATTTACTGCAACGGTGGAGCCCGTAGTTAAGAACAATATCAATCCCACTACACCCGGGCGTATCCGCCAAATATTTGTAGAAGTTGGCGACAGGGTGAGCAAAGGTCAGCGATTGGCACAGATGGATGCCATGAATTTGAATAATTTGGAAACTCAGATTGACAATTATAAACGCATGTACAAACGTGTGTCTGAATTGTATGAGGTGGGTGGTGCTTCTCAGCAAGAGTTGGATAATGCTACATTGCAACTGACTGTAGCTGAAACCAATCTGAAAAACTTACAAGAAAACACCTCCTTAATCAGCCCGATCACCGGCATTGTAGCAGCTCGTAATTATGATAATGGCGACATGTATAACGGTCAGCAGCCCATATTGACGGTGATGCAAATCAATCCTGTGATTTTACGCATCAATGTGTCGGAGATGTTTTTCAGTAAAGTGAAAGTTGGTATGCCGGTAGATATCAAATTGGATGTATATGAAGGCGAAACTTTCAATGGCAAAATCAGCTTGGTGTACCCTACTATTGATGAAAGAACACGCACTTTTGGTGTGGAAGTCAGATTGAATAATAATGATACAAAAGTCCGCCCGGGCATGTTTGCACGCGTGAACATCAACTTTGGAGTGATCGACCGGGTTGTAGTACCCGATCAAGCTATCATTAAACAAGCAGGTTCAGGAACGCGCTATGTATATGCTGTGGACAATGGCAAAGCATATTATAAGCCTGTGGAATTAGGCAGAAGAATGGATGCGGAATACGAGTTGATTTCGGGAGTTGAAAGTGGTGCCGAGGTGGTTGTTTTGGGTCAATCCAAACTGACCGATGGTTTGGCAGTGGAGGTAATTCAATAATAAGATTTAAAGATGAAAATTTACGAAAGTTCGGTCAGAAAACCGGTTACTACAGCTCTTATCTTTGTGGCAGTGGTGATATTGGGAATATTCTCACTCAATAAATTACCCGTTGATTTGCTTCCGGATATTGAGACCAACGCCATTATGGTGATGACTACCTATCAGGGTGCCAGTGCTGCCGACATTGAAACCAATGTTTCCAGACCTTTGGAGAACATGCTGAATACGGTTACTAATCTTAAAAATATTTGGTCTTCATCGCGAGAAAATCGCTCGATCATATTCTTGGAATTTGAATATGGGATGGACATAGACGAATTGACCAATGATGTGCGCTCCAAATTGGATATGGTCAAATCTTTTTTGCCAGATGGCACGCAAGACCCCATCATTTTCAAGTTCAGCACGGACATGATTCCGGTGATGATGATTTCAGCAACAGCAGATCAGAGCTTACCGGCTTTATACAAAATTTTGGAAGAAAACGTAGCCAATCCGTTGGCGCGTATTCCGGGCGTTGGCTCTGTATCTATCTCCGGTGCTCCGGAGCGCGAAATACAGGTATTTGTAGATCCTTCTAAATTGGAAGCCTATAACCTCACGATTGAGGGCATTGCCCAGAAAATCCGCATGGAAAATATCAATACACCTGCCGGGACTATGGATATTGGTAATGAGTCGTACGCATTGCGTGTGCAAGGTGAGTTCTTATCTCCCCTTGAAATGAATAATCTGGTCGTGGGTTCAATGGCTAACAGAAACATCTACCTATCGGATATTGCTATTGTAAAGGATAGTTTGGAAGAAAGGGCACAAGAGGTTTATACCAATTCGGTACAAGGCGCTACGATAGTTGTGCAGAAACAATCGGGTTCTAATACAGTGAAAATTGCGGAAGCAGTACATAAAATGCTGCCCGATTTACAAAAGAATCTTCCTTCCGACATTCAATTAGAAACTATTACGGATACTTCTGATAATATCAAAAACACCATTTCAGGATTGGTGGAAACCGTGATGTATGCTTTCCTTTTCGTGATGTTGGTTGTCTTGTTTTTCTTAGGTAGATGGCGCGCTACTCTGATTATCATTTTAACGATTCCAATTTCTTTGGTAGCCGCATTTATTTATTTAGGATTTACGGGTGGCTCACTCAATATTATTTCCCTAAGCTCGCTTTCGGTGGCAATTGGGATGGTGGTGGATGATGCAATCGTGGTGTTGGAAAATATCACTACCCATATTGAAAGGGGCAGTCGTCCGAAAAGTGCAGCTGTACATGGCACCAGCGAAGTGTCGACTTCAGTAATTGCTTCTACCCTCACCTTGTTGGCGGTTTTCTTCCCACTGACCATGATTAAAGGTATGGCAGGCGTGATGTTCGAACAATTAGGTTGGATGGTAACCATCATCATGATTGTGTCAACGGCAGCAGCACTTACACTTACTCCGATGATGTCGTCACAAATGCTGCGTCTCAACCCCAAAAGAAGCAAACTCAACAGATTGTTATTTACGCCCATCGAAAAGGCATTGGATTGGTTAGATGATATTTATGAAGCCACAATCAACTGGGCTGTTCGTCATCGTAAGACCACAACCATCAGTTTGTTTGTATTCTTTATTCTTACCCTGATACCGGCTCGCTATATAGGGACTGAATTTATGCCGGCGCAGGACAATAGCAGAATTTCAGCTACTGTGGAATTGCCCATAGGCACACGTTCTGAAATTACCAAAGCTACCGCTGAAGAACTTTATGAACTTTGGAGGGAAAAATATCCTGAAATGGAAATGATCAATTTCAATGTGGGTCAGGCAAGTAGCAAAAACGTATTTGGTTCTATGCAGACTAATGGTCCGCATATCATCAACTTCAACATCAGACTGTATGATTTGAAAGACAGGAAGAGAAGTCTGTTTGAAATAGCTGATTTAATGCGTATTGACTTAGAAAATACGCCTGCAATCAGGAAATCATCAGTTGTTTCCGGTGGTGGTAATATGATGGGTGGACAATCAACCTTGGACTTAGAAATTTATGGTTACGACTTCTTCGAAACAGACGCGATTGCAGAAGCTATGAGGGATAAGATGGAGGCAATTCCCGGCTTGGTGAATATCAAAATCAGCCGTGAAGATTATCAACCTGAATTTAGGGTACAATTCGACAGGGAAAAATTAGCCATCAACGGTTTGGATATGGCTACTGCCTCCAACTTTTTAAGAAACCGTGTAAATGGTTTGGTAGCTTCATTATTCCGTGAAGATGGTGAAGAATATGATATTCGAGTTGCTTATGCACCGGAATTTAGACAGTCGATTGAAGCTATTGAGAATATTCTGATTTACAACAATCAGGGGCAGTCGGTGCGTATCAAAGATGTGGGTAAGGTGATTGAAGAGTTTTCACCGCCTACTATTGAGCGTCGCAACAGACAAAGGTTGATCACTGTTTCTTCCACTATTTCCGGTACCACCATGGATAAAGCAGTTTCAGCCATCAATAAAAGTGTAGATGAACTGCAACTGCCTTCCAATATTTACACGCAAATTGGCGGTTCATATATTGACCAACAGGAATCATTTGCTGACTTAACTACACTCTTGTTGCTGATATTACTATTGGTATTTATCGTGATGGCATCGCAATTCGAATCACTCACCTACCCCTTTATCATCATGTTCTCAGTACCTTTTGCCGTATCAGGGGTAATCATAGCCTTCCTGATTACAGGCAGCACCTTGAATATGATGTCTTTTGTGGGAATCATCATGTTGGCAGGTATTGTAGTGAAAAACGGAATTGTGTTGGTTGACTATATCAACTTGAATCGCGGTCGTGGCATGGGCATCATCCAAGCAGTGGTGAGCGGAGGTAAATCCCGTTTGCGTCCGGTATTGATGACTACCATTACTAC
>CAZOUH010000081.1:0-6184 GCA_964582935.1 uncultured Paludibacter sp. | reverse complement strand
TCTGAAAAAAAATCAGTAATTTTGTTCTGCTTAATAAAAAAACACGATAAGATTTCATGTTATTTTCACAAATCATTGGACAAAAAGCCATTAAAGGACGACTGATTCGTACGGTTCAAGAGAATCGGATACCGCATGCGCAGTTGTTTCGCGGTCAGGGAGGCGTAGGAAAATTAGCGCTGGCTGTGGCTTATGCGCAGTATATTTGCTGTGCAAACAAAACTGAACATGATGCTTGCGGTGTTTGTCCTTCTTGTGTTAAATATTCAAAATTAGCCCATCCGGATTTACATTTGGTTTTTCCAATTATCAAGCCTGCCAATAAAAACTCAGTGGTTTGTGATGATTTTGTTGCTGAATTTAGGGAACTGTTCATCGAAAATCCATACATGAGCGAGCAAGATTGGTTCAATAAAATATCGAAAGATGCCAAGCAAGGCATCATCTACTCAAATGAAAGTCAGGAGATTATTCGTAAGTTAAGTTTGAAAACTTACGAATCTGAATACAAAGTGATGATTATCTGGCTGCCCGAGAAAATGCACGTGACTTGTGCTAATAAGTTGTTGAAGATATTAGAAGAGCCGCCTGCCAAAACCGTCTTCTTGTTGGTTTCCAATCAGCCTGAAACGATTATTACGACCATCTTGTCACGCACGCAGCATGTCATCATTCCTGCTTTAGACAATGAGGATATTGTGTCAGCACTGACCTCCAACGCTGAAGCAGCAATTTCACCAACAGATGCTTTAAATATTGCACGCATTGCTAACGGTAGCTATCGAAAAGCAAAAAATCTGCTGTTGGAAAATGATGAATACAAAGAAAATTACGACAAATTTGTAGAAGTCATGCGCAATGCCTGGCAAGTGGGCAATAGAAAAAACTATCTTGCTTTGAAATCACTCAGACAGTGGTCTGATGAAATGGCGCTGTCAACTGTGGGCAGAGAAAGGCAAAAAAGCTTTTTAGTTTACGCGCAGCATATGTTGCGTGAAAATTTTATACTAAATTTGCAGCAACCGGAGTTAAATTATATGAATCAGACGGAAGCAGATTTTTCTAAAAATTTCTCCGCTTTTATTCATGCGGAAAACGTGGAAGATTTGATGACGGAATTTGCTTTGGCACAAAGGCATATTGAGCAAAACGTAAACGCCAAAATGGTGTTTTTTGATTTAATGCTTAAAATTATTGTGCTTTTAAAAAAATAAAACATTCATGGAACAAACATATAACGGATGCAGTAGCTGTAACGGATGCAGCTACAAAGGATTCAATCAGGGATCCCATCAAAAACTAAATACATACGACTGGCTTAGTGACTTACCCGAAACCCAACAGGAAACTGATTATGTGGAAGTCCAGTTTAAAAATACAAGAAAAGCGTATTTCATCAACAGTGCCAAAATCCCTTTGGAGAAAGGAGATATCGTGGCTGTCGAATCCTCACCGGGGCATGACATAGGTGAGGTCACGCTCATCGGACGTTTGGTGTTGTTGCAAATGAACAAGCAAAACATCAATCCTGAAAGGTATGCCATTAAAAAGATATACCGCAAAGCGAAAGAAGCTGATATTGAAAAACAGCAAGAAGCTCAGGCTAAGGAACAGGAAACGATGATCAGAGCTAGGCAGATTACTGAGGATATGAAATTGGACATGAAAATTGGAGATGTTGAATTTCAAGGAGATGGAGGCAAAGCTATCTTTTATTATATCGCTGATGAGCGGGTGGATTTTCGCCAACTGATTAAAGTCTTTGCGGAAACTTTTCGCATACGCATTGAAATGAAGCAAATCGGAGCGCGGCAGGAAGCAGGAAGAATAGGCGGTATCGGTCCTTGCGGTCGCGAGTTGTGCTGCTCCAGCTGGAAAACCAACTTCAATTCAGTATCGACGGCAGCGGCGCGCTATCAGGACATTTCCATGAATATGCAAAAACTCACGGGTCCTTGTGGCAAAATCAAATGCTGTATCCGGTATGAATTAGATGCTTATGTAGATGCTCTGAAAGGTTTTCCTTCCAAAGAAATAACGCTTGAAACGGTTGATCGCACCTATTACCATTTTAAAACAGATGCTTTTAAACCATCTATCTCTTATTCTACGTCACAAAATTACGGTGAGAACATCATCACCATCAGCCCGGACAGGGCTAAAGAGATTATAGCCCTGAATAAGATAGGAGTTAAGCCCGATTCATTGGATACGGCACAGGAGCAAAAACAGAAAGACGCCTATAGCAGTGCTATTGAAGAAGGTAGTTTGACGCGTTTCGATAATCAAAACAGACCCAAAAGAAAAAAACGTCCATCTGGAAAAAAAAGAAAACCAAGAAACCCAAGAAATGAATAACCCGACAGAAGACAAACGGCAAATCAATTTCAATAACTTATTTCAACGCTTATTACCGCTATTGCTATTGTTTGTACTGATTTTCAATTCATGCGATAAACAGCCGGTTTTTCATGAATATAAGTCAATACGTGGTGGCAGTTGGTCAGCCGACAGCACTTATGTTTTCAATGTAGCCATCAACAACACAACTGCTTGGTACGATTTGTCCGTAGGCATTCGTCATACCGGTCATTATCCTTATCAAAATTTATGGTTGTTTATTCAGCAAACATCGCCTGATCAACAAATTTCACATGACACCATTTTTTGTACGATGGCAGATTATGCAGGCAATTGGTACGGAACAGGAAACGGATCGCTTTATACTTTACAAGTACCTTTGCATGAGCATTTTCAATATGATAAAGTCGGTACGTATCAATATTCCATTGTCCACGGCATGCGGGATGAGATTTTGGAAGGTGTGAATGCCGTAGGATTAAAATTAACTATTAAAGATGGGGAAGAATAAGTTAGCGAAATTTGCCGAAATGGATTCTTTTCCACACGTTTTTCAAATGACTTCCCGAGAAGTATTATTGGGGAAGTCTTTTGAATATAAGGGAAAATGGAATGAATCTGTTTTCAAAAACGATAATCCCATCGTGTTGGAATTAGGCTGTGGAAAGGGTGAATATTCGGTGGGTTTAGCCGAATTATTCCCTGATAAGAATTTTATCGGAGTGGATATCAAGGGGGCGAGGATATGGACAGGAGCCAAAGATTCACTTGAGAAGAATCTTAAGAATGTGGCTTTCTTACGTACTAATATCGAAATGATCAATCATTTCTTTGATACGGATGAAGTGTCTGAAATATGGCTTACCTTCCCTGATCCACAAATGAAGAAAACTTCTAAAAGACTGACTTCCACGAATTTCATGAAGAGGTACCAGCAAATCGTAAAAGGGGGCGGATTAATTCATCTAAAAACAGATAGTCAGTTTATGTTTACTTACACCCGCGAAATGATTCAGGCAAATCATTATGCGGTAGATGTGATAACGAATGATTTATATGCCTCTGTTTCCGGCGATCCTATGCTGAACATCAAAACTTTTTACGAACAACAATGGTTGGATAGAGGCATCAGCATCAAATACATTCGTTTTATATTGGAGAAAAAAAATTCTTTCAAGGAACCGGATGTTGAAATCGAAAAAGACAGTTACCGAAGTTTCGGTCGCAATCAACGCAATAATTAATCAAAACAACATACAAAATGACTTTATATCCTCAATTAATTTTAGACACCTTAACACGTGTACGTTATCCCGGAACGGGCAAAGACATTGTCTCCTCCGGCATGGTACAAGATGACATCCGCATCGACGGCATGAAAGTTTCGTTTTCAATCTTATTTGAAAAATCAAATGATCCTTTCCGGCAGTCGGTTATCAAGGCTGCCGAAACAGCTATTCTGACCTATATCAGCGAAGATGTTGAGATAAAGGGAAACATCAAAGCCGTTATCAAACAGGCTTTCACACCCAAACCTTTATCAATCTTACCAAACGTAAAAAATATCATCGCTGTGTTTTCAGGTAAAGGTGGTGTAGGTAAATCGACCGTAGCCTCTAATTTAGCCATTGCATTGGCACAATTGGGGTACAAAGTAGGTCTGTTGGATGCAGATATTCACGGTCCATCCATCCCTAAGATGTTTGGCGTAGAGGATGCGCAACCCATGATGGAAGAAGTAGAAGGCAAGCAGAAAATCATCCCCATTGAAAAATATGGCATTCATTTATTGTCTATCGGTTTTTTTGTCAATCCTGAGGAAGCCTTGGTCTGGAGAGGCGCGATGGCAAGCAATGCATTGAAGCAATTGATTACGGATGTGAGTTGGGGCGAATTGGATTATTTTGTGATGGACTTACCTCCGGGAACCGGCGATATTCACCTGACATTGGTACAAACCATGGGCATTACCGGTGCGGTGGTAGTAACTACCCCGCAGGATGTAGCTTTGGCGGATGCACGCAAAGGTGTGAATATGTTTAAGGGCGATAAGGTAAATGTTCCGGTATTGGGGCTGATAGAAAATATGTCGTGGTTTACACCGGCTGAATTACCCGAAAACAAATACTATCTCTTCGGAAAAGAAGGCGGTCAGCGTTTAGCCAAAGAATTGAATGTGCCTTTATTGGGTCAAATTCCTATTGTGCAAAGCATACGTGAAGGCGGTGATGCGGGTAAACCCGTTGCCTTGCAGACAGAATCAATTTCAGCCTTAGCTTTTAAAGATTTAGCTGAAAAAGTAGTGGAGCAAACGGAACTCAGGAATGAAAATCTCGCTCCTACACAAAAGGTTGAGATTACACACCGATGATAAATTTGCTATAGAAATTTTGATTTTCTTACAGAAAAATTAATATTTGCGTTAAAAGTTTATTATTTGACTGATAAATAATATCTTTGCACCTTTATCTATTCTGAGTATGCATTTTTTATTTTGTCAACTTCATGAGTTTGCCCTGAAAAATGTTTTCAAAATTTGAATCAGTTATGAAGCGAATAGTTCTGGTACATGTATTAATCATAGGTTTTGGGTTCAGCCATGCACAAAGCGTAGTCGATATCATTTCAAGACCGGGCAGGTGGTCGGTTGTAGGCTATACCGGAGTTGCCCGCTTGGATAGTGATATTCATCCGGATTACGATTTGTCGTGGATACTGAAAAGCCCTACCATAGATGCTTCTGTAGAATATAATGTGCACCCCACATTTTCTGTAGGATTTAATTTTGGCGGATTTATTTTTAATCAAGGAGATGCGGATGAAGAATTCAAAACGGGTGGTGTACATTCTTCAGGATTTATCAGTTTCGACTTACTTAATTTAGTCTCAGGCAGAAAAAACAAACACTGGAGTTTGTGGGGAAATGCAGGCATTGGTGCTGCAGGCTTGGTGTGGCCCGAATACACAACCACACGTAATTTTCAGGGACCTGATCCGGTTCAAAACGGAGTAGTATTTCCTACTACTTTTCTGATTTTTCCTTTTTCAGTGAATCTCGAGTACAACCTCAGCAAGAATATCAGTTTGGGGATGCATATGAAATATATTTATACCAATACTGATCATTTAGAATCTATTCACCGAGGCAGATACAACGATCAATGGGAAAGTTTGGGCATTACCTTGCGCTATAAATTCACTCCGAAGGAAGTTAAAAGTGTGAGGGATGAACTTACCGGCGCCACGACTATGGCATCGCAAGACATCATCAACCAACTTCAACAGCAAATTGATCAGCTTGCCCAACGCATTGATACGGTCGAAAACAACCTTGGTTCTTTAGATTACAGGGTTATAAAGCTTGAAGGAATATTGTCGAATGATGGTCCGGATACAGATCAAGATGGGGTGCCGGATATCAGGGATTTAGAACCTAATACGCCTCCAGGTACACCGGTTGATTTTTGGGGTAGAAGCATGAAAGTGCAGACCATTAAAGCTGAAGATATCCTCGCGGTTTATTTTGATTTCGACAGTATTGAGTTGGATAAGATAGCACAAATCACCCTTATCAAAGTAGCTGATAAAATGGCTGACAATCCTGATTTAATGCTTGAAATAAGAGGTTATACCGATTATCTCGGCGCCAACGCATACAACAAAAAACTAAGTCAGCTGCGGGCAGAACGGGTCAAACAAGAGTTGGTGCAAAAATATGGAATTCCTCACAACAGAATGGTCGCCAACGGCATGGGTAAGGTACCCGAACCACCTGTAAAATCCTTAGCCAACAGGCGTTGCGATTTCTTCTTCAGCAAATGAT
>CAZOUH010000080.1:4478-6202 GCA_964582935.1 uncultured Paludibacter sp. | reverse complement strand
ACTTCCAAGGGTAGTCCTTTCTCAGTCGGAGCTAATTGCCTGACCATGATATTCAAACCTTTATGTATATCGGGATGGTTTTTCAGGTACATCTCTGTGTATTTTCTAAATAAGCCTATATTCGTCAAATTACGTCCGTTAATGACAATGGAGGTATCTGCGCCTAAACTTGCATTATGTTCATCTATAATTTTTTGTCTTTCTTCAATATAACTGCTGATAGATTGAATTTGTTTATAGAACTCCAAATCTGTTTTTTCTATAAACTTAAATGATGATTGTTTGAAGGTGATGGAGCGTTTGATGCGTCTTCCGCCTGCTTGCGCCATGCCCCTCCAGTTCTGGAAGGAGTCGGAAATCAAAGCGTAGGTCGGAATAGTAGAGATGGTTTTATCAAAATTAATGACTTTTACGGTGGTCAGTGTGATTTGCATTACATCACCATCTGCATTGTATTTGGGCATGGTAATCCAGTCACCTAAACGCACCATGTCGTTGGTGGTGACTTGAATACTGGCAACGAAACCAAGGATGGTGTCTTTGAAAATCAACATCATAATGGCAGATGCTGCACCCATGGCGGTGAAAAACGTTGACAGTTCTTGTCCGGATAAGATGGTGAAAGTGGCACCGATAGTCAATATCATCAATAGAATACGAACCACCTGGAAGTAGCTGTCTATGGGTTTATCTTTGTATTTGGAAGAAGTTGTAAGCTGTTTGGCGAAAGCCTTGAGAATGGAATTGACCAACCAATACAGCATCCAGACTATGAAAAGGTCGGTAACTTTTGATATGAATGTAATGATGCTTGGATAGTATTCAAACACAATGGGAATGCTGTTTCTGATCCAGCTGAGCGGTGCTGTGAGTGCTAAATAGCGCGGAAATTTACTTTCAATTAAGAAGCCGCTCAATTTGAGTTTCTGCACTTTGTTGGTTTGTGTCAGAATGAAAGTAATCAGTTTTTGCGTTGCCCACTGAAACACCCAAACAAAGAGAATAACGATGGATAATTGCAAAATTAAATTGATGAAGTTTACCGAATTTTCAGCAATCCCCCAACTTTCTAATAATTGCTTGGACCATATTGAAATTTGGTAGGCAGACTGATGGATTTTGTCGGCTGTTTGTTGAATTGTTTCGGCAGTCAATTGTAGGGTATCGGTGCTGTGTTGCAGGCTGTCGGTTATTTGTTGTATTGCTCCGGTTGGTTCCTCCATATGTCTTCGTTTGATGTTTAAATGATTGAAAAGCAAAAATAGTGAATGCGGTTGCGATTTCCAAATTTAATCCAAGCGTCTTCTTGAAAGCCGGAATCCGGCGATTAGTTTCGGTATCTATAATCCGGTACCCGTAATCACTTCACTCTCTATCTCCCCGTCCTTCAGGTAGGTCTTCATCAGGTCACCTTGTTTTACTTGACTCACAGACAGTAGTTTTTTACCATTTACGGTTGTAATCGAATAGCCTTTTTCCAATAATTTGATGGGGTTGCGGTGGTCAATTTCTTGGGACAATAAAGTCAATCTGTTTTTTTGTTGGTTGACGGCAAGTCTGACAGCTTGTATCAATCGCGCATGTTGTCTTTCTAAAAATATTTTTTTGGAAGCAGTTTTATGAAGTAAAGCATGTTTGATTTTCCAAGATATATCGGCAATCCTCCGTTGCTGATTCTTGATTCTGTTTTGAAGCAAATGGTAAATTGCGTTGTAGGTTTCCGT
>CAZOUH010000080.1:0-4378 GCA_964582935.1 uncultured Paludibacter sp. | reverse complement strand
TGATGATGGATGTTTCAGCTTGATCTCCCTGCATCAAAGCCGGAAAAAGTTTTTTATAAAACACGAATCCGGCAGTATTGTTATCCAATTGATTGCAGAAATCTTCATAGCCGGCAGCTGTAGCAGATGAAATGATAGCAATGCGATTGGCAGGCACGGGCAGGTCTATGGCTTTATTCATTTCCATCACGCCGTCTGCCTCCAACTGACGAATAATGGCTTGTCGACGCTTGGCTAATTCCCCCAAAGTATAAGTCGGATCAATGTCTTTTACGTTCAGACTGAGTCCATAGACATCATGAAATTCAACGCTTACTGCGACCAATACGCTGATTCCCGCACGCAGAGATTGACCAGTATTCGATTCGAAATAAGATTTCAGCATGCGGTATGTTTGTGCCCAAATGGTGGCTTTGATTTTGGCAATCAGTGTATCTGTAGCTGTATCTTTTTCGATAAACTCCAAATAGCAGTGTCCGTTGGGATTTTCTCTGAATTCACTGATCTCGGCACGTATCCAGACCGGTTCTTCAAAATTGACTTTAAAAACCCGGTTGATATGTTGCGTAAGCTCGTAAAGTGAATAAGATTTTATCTCCATTTCTTTAATGTATTATTATTTTTGTCAAGCTTGTATGATGTTCAGCAATCACTTGAACTATATACACACCCGCTGCAAAATTGTTTAAATGCACCGTTGTTGAATCGTAAAATGTACGTGCAAATCGTAAATTTCCGTTGATTGTGAAAATATTAACTTGGATAGAACCTTCTGAAAAAAAGGGATTGACTGTAATTTTCAAATCACCTGAACCTGGCGTGTAACACACGGAATGAGAAACATCTTCGTCTTTGTTGTAGATTGTATTGGTAAGGATGCTGTTCATCGCCTTTTGAAAATCAGGAATGCCGTATCCATAGCGTTCGTCCGGCTGTTCGTATCTGTCAGCTGATTGGAGGATGTGTGCCATGATTTGTTCCACATCATAAGCATGTGGAATTTTTTCTTTGCAATATTGCAGGTAGCAAGCTGTTAAGCCGGTAATGACAGGAGAAGAATAGGAAGTACCATTTCCGGTAATTGAACTTCCATTGGCATCAATTAAAGCAGTATTCAAACCTATGGCGCACACTTCTGGTTTGGTGCGACCATCTGCAGCGGGACCGAACGAAGAGAAAGTAGCAATTGTGTTCTTCATATCAACCGCACCAACTGAAAGTATCCCCTCAGCATCAGCAGGGGTAATAATATATTTCCACGTTTTATTGCCTTCATTTCCGGCACTGCTACATACAATAATGCCTTTTTTGGAGGCTAATGTTGCAGCACGACTCGCCCGAGACATCTTGCCATTCATGTCGCTGTAAGCATAATTCATCGTCGGATCATCGAATTCAAAATACCCCAATGAGATATTCACTACATCCACACCCACGCTGTCGGCATATTCCAAGCCCCTAACCAAAAAATCAACTTCTACCTTGTATTCTGTGGGCACATATTCAGTTTGAATCAACCAATAAGAAGCGTGGGGAGCTGTTCCAAGATATACATTAGAGATATTGGCTGTCATAATGGACAATACATTGGAGCCGTGTACGTCTTCATTATAAATATCTATATTGGGGTCGATGATGCTTGCTGTACCCAATAAACGATTTTGCAGGCGCAAGCTATCAAAAGCAGGATTGCTATTCACTTTTTTGAAGCCTGCATCTATCACTCCGATGATAATGTCTTTTCCGGTATATCCTGCGTTATGCAGGGCTGCTCCATGCAATTGGTCTGTTTGTGTTGCAGCCGCCCCGTGATCATAAGTTTCAACAAATTTCTTGATTTTGCTACGGGGTGGAAATTGAGATTCAGTTTTGATGCCTGTGTATTCAGTTGTTTTTACAAAAGGAAGTAAGCGGATTTGTGCCATCAATGATGAATCTTGTAGCAAGACAGTAGCCCCATTCATCCATTTGCTGCAACTGTGAATTTGTAAATCATAGGCAGCGAGTTGCGTTAAATAATTGAAATTCACCGGTAAGTCTGTTGAATCACAAGCGATCCCTTGTTCCAAACGACGGTTGATGGCTTTCTCACTTAAAAAATCCTCCGGTTGATCCAAAGAAAAAGAACTGTTGTTTTTATCGGTAAATTGAATGAAAAAATAGTAGGAGTCAGCGGCAACACAAGGTAGATACAAAAAACCAACTGCAAATAGTATCATTCTCAATAAGTGCTGATGAATATAAAACTTAAATTGGCGCATAATTGATTTTTATATCTGCAAATTTACAGTATTATATTTAAATGGAGGCAATTTTGAACTAAGAAACTATAAACTATGAACTTAGAACTAAGAACTAAGAGCTAAGAGCTAAGAGCTAAGAGCTAAGAACTAAGAGCTAAGAACTAAGAACTAAGAACTAAGAACTAAGAAGTATTTTTGCTTTTTCAAAAACTGACAAATCGTAATCGCTATTATTTTATTACCCTCTAAATCTCCCTAAAGGGAGACTCGACCACCCCTAACCCCTTCGGTTATTGAGTGTAGTCGAAATATAGGGATTTAGGATTTTAAATTGAAAGTGAAAACTATTTTATTTTGACTTTCAATACAGCCCAGGGTATTATTCATTATTCACTATTCGTTATTCACTCATCATTCATCGTTCATCGTTCATCGTTCATCGTTCTTAGTTCATCACTCTTCTCCTCTTAAAATTAAATTCGTACTTTTGTCAACTGTTAAATACCACATGCAGAAATTTTTAGACATACTCAAAGAATACTGGGGTTACGATGCTTTTCGTGAATTGCAGGGTGATATCATTCAGAGTATTGCTGCAGGAAAGGATACCTTGGGGCTGATGCCTACGGGGGGTGGGAAATCCCTGACTTTTCAGGTCCCGACCTTAGCTATGGAGGGGGTGTGTGTGGTGGTGACTCCGCTGATTGCGTTGATGAAAGACCAGGTGGAAAATCTCAAAAAGCGGAATATTGCTGCTGCGGCAATTTATACGGGAATGTCTAAACAAGATATTTTGTTGACCCTTGAAAATTGTGTGTTTGAGGCATATAAGTTTTTGTATGTCTCGCCGGAGAGATTGGGAACGCCCATCTTCCTTGAAAAAATAAAGCAAACGAGGGTATGTATGATTGCTGTGGATGAATCGCATTGCATATCGCAATGGGGTTATGATTTCCGACCATCATATTTAAAAATTGCAGATATTCGTCAGGTGCTGCCCGACGTACCTATATTGGCACTGACTGCTACAGCGACGCCCGAAGTGGTGGTTGATATTCAGGAGAAATTGCTTTTCAGAGAGAAGAATGTGTATAGGAAAAGTTTCTTCCGCAAGAATCTCGCTTATGTAGTCAGAACCACTGAAAATAAAGATGATCAGTTGCTTCATATTCTACGTAAAGTACCAGGCACTTCAGTGGTATATGTCCGCAATCGAAAGAAAACGAAGGAGATAGCTGATTTTTTGAATAGAAATGGAATTTCGGCTGAGCATTTTCATGCAGGTTTGAAAAACGAAACCAAAGATGCCCGTCAACAACGCTGGAAAAATGACGTGACTCGTGTGATTGTTGCCACCAATGCTTTTGGAATGGGTATCGATAAGCCGGATGTGCGTTCTGTTGTGCATATGGATTTACCCGATTCTTTAGAGGCTTATTTCCAAGAAGCGGGTAGGGCAGGACGTGATGAGGAGAAAGCCTTTGCGGTGATGTTATTCAATAAGGGTGATGTGACCAAAATGCGCAAGCGGGTGTCGGATACTTTTCCGGATAAGGATATGATTCGCAAGGTGTATCGCTCTTTGGGGGATTATTATGTCATTGCTGAAGGTTATGGCTTGGATGCTGTTTTTCCTTTTGACTTGGCTGATTTTTGCATGAAATTCAAATTGCCGATGTTGATAACGCATAATGCCTTGAAAATTTTGCAACAGGCCGGTTATTTAGAATTGACCGATGAGCAGGATAATGTTTCTCGCGTTTTGTTTATTGTGGGCAAGGAAGATTTGTATTCAATTCGATTTACGAACGATCAGGATAAATTGATTCATATTTTGTTGCGTTCATATACCGGTTTGTTTACCGAACCGGCTTATATCAGCGAAGATATCATTGCATCTCGACTCAATTGGACCAAAGATAAAGTGTATCAAGAATTGGTAGGGTTGGCTAAAGACAGGGTAATACAATACATACCACGCAAGCGAATTCCTTTCATTACCTATGTTCACGAAAGAGAAGCACCGGAACGTCTCAATCTGGGTAAAGAGACTTACGACCTGCGGAAGGAGCGGTTTGTAAGCCGTGCAAAAAGTATATTGGACTATGCAAAAGAACAAAACATATGTCGCAATC
>CAZOUH010000079.1:0-6370 GCA_964582935.1 uncultured Paludibacter sp. | reverse complement strand
ATCCTGCAACAATTCAGGAGATTCCTCCTTCGCCTGCGGCGATGTCGGAATGACGAATGACGGGCATGTTGTTGTTATTTATACACCCCGGAACTCGGAACCCGCAACTCACCAATCACTTTCTACTTTCCAACTTTATGAACTTTATGAACTTTCTAACTCCCCAACATCCCCACAACCCGTTCCAAAGCTGCTATAAAAACATCAATTTCCTTTTTCGTATTATAAAACGCAAATGACACCCGTATGGTTCCCGGAATTTCCAAATAATCCATCAGGGGTTGGGCGCAGTGGTGTCCGGTGCGGACTGCTATGCCTAATTTATCCAACAACATCCCTATGTCGTAAGGATGGATGCCCTTGACCATAAAAGAGATGATGGCACTTTTCTGGGCAGCAGTTCCGATAAATTGAATGCCCGGAATTTTCGACATCAGCCGAGTGGCATAGGTGGTGAGTTCATGTTCATAAGCCGCTATTTCCGCTAAACCAATCTCACCAATATAGCGCAAAGCCTCTGCTAAGGCAGTGGAACCGATATAATCAGGCGTACCCGCTTCAAACTTAAAAGGCAATTCATTATAAGTAGTCTTCTCGAAACTTACTTTTTCAATCATCTCCCCTCCCCCTTGGTAAGGCGGCAATTGATTCAGCCATTGTTCTTTACCGTAAAGAATGCCGATACCGGTCGGACCATAAACCTTATGTCCGGAAAAAACATAAAAATCTGCATCCAAATCCTGTACATCCACAACTACATGCGGAATTGCCTGTGCTCCATCAACCAAAACAGGAATGTCTTTCTGATGCGCTATATCTATCATTTGCCGGATAGGATTGACAGTTCCCAACACATTTGAAATATGGGTAACAGCTACCAATTTCGTTTTATTACTCAGCAGTTTTCCGTAAGCCTCCAAATCAATTTCGCCGGTTTCAAGGATGGGTATCACCCGCAATCGCATCTTCTTACGTTCACACAACATTTGCCAGGGCACTATATTCGAATGGTGCTCCATCGCTGAAATCAGAATTTCGTCACCCTCGTTACAAAACGCCTCTCCGTATGAAAATGCAATTAAATTGATGGATTCGGTTGTGCCACGCGTAAAAACAATCTCCTCCCGCTTTCCGGCACCAATAAATCGGGCAATATCGCTGCGTGCTGTCTCGTGCGCTTCTGTTGCCTGCTGACTCAGATAATGAGTGCCTCTGTGTATATTGGCATTCAGATGATGATACGCAAATTCTATCTTGCCCAACACACTTTCAGGCTTGTGCGTGGTGGCAGCATTATCAAAGTAAATCAGTGGTTTACCGTAAACTGTTTCCTTCAATATAGGAAAATCATCACGGATAATTTGTATGTTATTTTCGTTCAGTTGCATGCTGTTTTAGCTTTATAAAAAATATGCGGAATCAGTACACCGATGACACTGATAAAACGGATGAAAGTAAATTTAATATACATTAGTAATCAAATATATACAAAACGCTGTAATCATTTTTCCGTATAAATCTGTAAGATCCGTGTTATCTGCGCGCTTTTAAAATAGCAATCACAAACCACAAAAGTACGTATTTTTTTGAAGATTATAAATTCTATATTAAAACTAAAAACTCAACAATACAACGTAATTTCAGATTATTTGATGTACTTTTGTGTTGATTTTCTGATGTATATTTAAAATAACGATGTCCATGCGTAACAGCTATTTTGAAAAACTAATTCCTCACTTCATTGCCATTTGTTTATTTATCATCATCGCTTTCATTTACATGAAACCGGTATTAGAAGGCAAACAACTACTCGGTCACGATACAGAAAGTTGGATATATTCAGCAAAAGAAATATTGGATTACAATGCTACCCATGACGATACAACGCTCTGGACCAACTCTATGTTCGGTGGCATGCCTGCTTATCAGATTTCCATGCTTCAACCTTATAATGTGCTGAAGTATGTGGAAGATGTGCTTAGACTTTTTCCCGTTACCATATTTATATTGGTGCTGTATTTACTTGGATTTTATATCCTGATGTTGAATTTCAAGTTCAATCCCTGGCTTGCCATCATTGGGTCGATTGCCTTTACATTTGCATCCTATAATTTGATCATCATCGGTGCCGGACACAATACCAAAGCCATTTCCATCGCCTACATGGCTCCACTGATAGGCAGTATTTTCGTCACTTTCAGACATCATAAAATTACAGGCAGCCTGCTCACCGCTTTCTTCCTCAGCTTGGCAATTCGTGCCAACCACATTCAAATATTATATTACACGCTGATTATCATCTTGATATTCGGAATCGTAGAATTGATTTTCAGTTTGCGTGAAAAACAAATCAAATCATTTTTACAAGCTGCCGGATTGGCTATCGCAGCTGCGGCATTGGCAATCGGTATGAATGCTACTTCCTTGATGACCACCAATGAATATGCGCATTACACCATGCGGGGTAAGTCAAGCGGACTGACCATCGACACGCAGAGTTCGCAGGAAGGCTTGAATCGCGATTACATCACCCAATGGAGCTATGGTGTGGATGAAACCATGACTTTGCTGATTCCGAATTTCAAAGGAGGCGCCAGCGGCAGTAAGTTAGGAATTGACAGTCATACCGGAAAAGCTTTTGCAGAACGTTTTGGACAAGCAAACGCTAAAAAACTGATGGACAGCATGCGATTTTCTACCTATTGGGGCACACAGCCCGGTACTTCCGGTCCGGTGTATCTCGGGGCGATAGTTATGCTGTTGTTTGTGTTGGGTTTGTTTGTGGTGGACAAACGTATTTTGTGGTGGTTGGTGCCGATGATCGTACTGACCGTCATGCTGGCATGGGGAAGGAATTTTCAATGGTTTACGGATTTATTCATCGATTATGTTCCACTCTACAACAAGTTCCGCACGGTATCGATGATTTTGGTAGCATCCGGTTTCGGCATTACTCTGATAGCCATGCTGGCATTGAAAGAAGTCTTTAATGCTCAAATTGATAAGAAAAATTTGACCAAGTCTTTGTGGATAGCTACCGCCATTACCGGAGGCATCTCTTTGATTTTTGCCATTATCCCGTCTTTGGCAGGAAGTTTCAGGTCAGGGTCAGATGCTTATGTAGTGCAGCAGTTTACCAATGCCTATCAAACAGATTTTGCTTTTCTTGCAGATGTATTGGCTGCCGACCGGAAAGCCATGCTGCAAACCGATGCTTTTCGATCGCTCTTTTTTATTGTCCTTAGTGCAAGTATCATTTGGTTGTATCTCAACAACAAATTAAAACAGCATCTCGCCATGGCTTTTATGGGTGTTTTGTTGCTATTAGATCTAGTGCCTGTGGCTAAACGTTATCTTAACGATGATAATTTCGGTAGAAAAAGAACCATCAACGCCCTGATTAAACCCTCAGAGGCTGACAAATACATCCTGCAGGACAAAAGCGAGTTTCGCATCATCAACCTGTCTGTCAATGTATTCAACGATGCTTCTCCTTCCTACTTTCACAACAATATCGGAGGATATCATGCCGCCAAATTGCGGAGATATCAAGAATTGATCAACCTACACATCTCTACTGAATTAGAAAAACTGTATCAGATAAGCAGCTACGAACAATTTGATTCCTTGGCTCAAACATTAGGTGTTTTAAATATGCTGAATTTAAAATACATCATCATGAGTCCAGATAATATGCCGCTGACCAATCCCTACGCCAATGGCAATGCGTGGTTGGTGCAAGATATTCACATGGCTGAAAATGCAGATGAGGAAATGCTTTTGTTGGGAGGAATTGACACCAAAACCGAATTGGTCGTCAATCGGGAATTTGAAGCATTAGTGCCGCAACAACCGGCATACGATAGCACTGCTCAAATTACTTTGGTGTCCTATAAACCCAATCATTTGACTTATAGCTACCATGCTGAGAAAGAACAAGTGGCTGTCTTTTCGGAAATTTTTTATGACAAAGGATGGAATGCCTATATTCATGGTGAAAAAGTCCCCTATTTCCGCGCCAATTACTTGTTGCGCGCCATGCAGTTGAAACCGGGGACTTATCAAATTGAGTTTAAATTTGAACCCAATGCTTATAAAATTGGAAATATCATCGCTTTGATTTCTTCTGTATTATTAATATTGTGTATTTTAGCGTTTGTTTTTTGGCGATACAAGTCAAACAAAAAAACCCAACAATGATAATCGTCTTATGAATCCGGAAAATAGCAAAGGGAAATACCGCATTGGCAATGTGCATCTGACGGCAACCGTCAGCATGTCATTGGTCCTATTCTTAATCGGTTTGGTGTTGCTGCTGATTTTTGCAGCCAGAGACATCAGCACGCACATCAAAGAAAATATCAGTCTTTCCCTGATTTTAAAAGAAAATATTGCAGATGCAAACACTTCAAGAATAGAGCAGTATCTGCAAAATTCCAAGTTTGTGAAATCTTTCGATTACATTTCTAAAGAAGATGCACTCAAAGAACACATCCGCACGATGGGCGAAGATCCGGAGAAATTCTTGGGTTACAATCCGCTGATGGCATCTTTTGAAGTCAAACTGAACGCCGCTTATGCCAACAAAGACAGTGTGGAAGTCTTCGAATCAAAATTGAAAATATACGAAGATATCGATCGGGTGGCTTACCAAAAAGACATGGTCACTTTGGTGAATGATAATATTACGCGCATCAGTTTTATCCTGTTGGTGATTGCCACCATCCTGATGCTGATATCCATTACCCTGATGAACAACACCATACGGGTATCCGTCTATTCCAATCGGTTTTTAATCAACACAATGAAATTGGTAGGTGCAACACCTTGGTTTATCCGTAAACCCTACGTCATACGCGGTATCACCAACGGATTATTAGCCTCCCTGATTTCAATTGCCATGCTTGCGGTGCTCTTGCTCTACGTCAGAAACAACACCGGTTTGAATTTGCTGACGCTCGAAATCAAAACGCTTGTCGAGACATCCGTCATCATCATATTGTTGGGCATCATACTGACTGCTTTATCCTCATATTTTGCGGTCGGCAGATATTTAAGAATGCAAACCAATGAGATTTATTTGGCATGATGTAGCCTGAACATCAACAAAAACAGATTGCAAAACAACACATTACACGAAACATTATAATCAACATCTTATGGAAGAAAAAAAGAAATTCACGCTTGATAAAATCAACTTGATTTTGATAGCCATAGGGTTTGTCATCATCCTTATCGGCTTTTTACTGATGACAGGATCCACCACGGTCGATGAGTTTAATCCTGATATTTTCAGCACCCGCCGCATCACGGTCGGACCCATGATTTCATTTGCCGGTTTCTTATTCATTATTTTCGCCATCCTGTTTAAAAAGAAATCTAAATGAATCTGTTTGAAACCATTGTCATAGCTATTGTTGAAGGACTTACTGAGTTTTTACCCGTATCTTCTACCGGGCACATGATCATCACCCAAAATTTATTGGGGATGGAAAATTCTGATTTCTTGAAAGTTTTCACGGTCAACATTCAATTTGGAGCCATCTTATCAGTCATTGTCTTGTATTGGAAACGATTTTTTCAATCTTGGGATTTCTATTGGAAACTACTGATTGCATTTATACCGGCAGCGGTCATTGGTTTGTTGGCAGCAGATTTCATTGACGAACTCTTGGAGAGCGTTTGGGTAGTGGCTATTATGCTGGTATTAGGCGGGGTGTTCATGTTGTTTGCCGACAAATGGTTTGGGAAAGTGGACGACAACCAAGAAATGGATTGGAAACGAGCTTTGAAAATAGGTTTCTATCAATGTATTGCCATGATACCCGGCGTGTCCCGTTCAATGGCAACCATAGTGGGAGGGATGTCCACAAAGCTAAACAGAAAAAACGCTGCAGAATTCTCCTTTTTCTTGGCGGTGCCGACTATGGCAGCCGCTGCAGGATACAAATTGCTCAAACTAATCCTCGACCCTGCCGGATCTACCCTGCTCACCGAAAACCTCACTACCTTACTGATAGGCAACATCGTAGCCTTTATTGTAGCCATGGGAGCCATCAAATTCTTCATCGGGTTCTTAACAAAATACGGATTCAAAGCATTCGGCTATTACCGCATCGCCGTCGGAGGAGTGATTATCGTTTTGTTGATCTTGGGGAAGAATTTGAGTGTCATGTAATCATAAATAACGAATAGTGAATAGTTCTCATGGAATATTATATCTGGGGGCAAAATATAAAAAGTGATGTCGAAAGGTGTCTATCCGAACATAAGTAATTAAAAACCTTATTTCCCCTCCCATCATTGCGAGGCAAACAACGAAGCAATCTCCTGTACTTTTGGAGGATATAAATGAAGTCTCTACTCCTGA
>CAZOUH010000078.1:0-6390 GCA_964582935.1 uncultured Paludibacter sp. | reverse complement strand
GTCAGCAAAAATTGGTAGTAAAAGTATGGGATGGCACCGACACAGGCTATCAGCCGCGCGGCAAACAAGTCAAGAATCCGGAAGGTATTTGGTACACGCCCGTGACAGGTATTTGGCAAACTGTTTGGTTAGAGCCGGTTTCTCCCAAGTATATTGAAAACATCAAAACTACTCCTAATATCGATGCAAACCGTTTGACTGTACAAGTTGATGCTAAAAGCACCGCTGCATCCGATGTCATCGAAGTATTGGTGTTCGACGGAACGACACAAGTAGCAGCTGAAAAATCTGTAGTCGGACAAAATTTCGAGTTAAGCATTCCGAACGCTAAACTTTGGTCACCTGAATCACCTTTCCTGTATGATGTAAAAGTAAATTTATACAGCCAAGGCAAATTGGTAGATCAGGTGAAAAGTTATACAGCCATGCGTAAGATTTCTACCAAAAGAGACAACAATGGTATTGTGCGCATGCAGCTGAATAATAAAGATTATTTCCACTTTGGTCCGCTTGATCAAGGTTGGTGGCCTGATGGACTTTACACTGCTCCAACGGACGAAGCTTTAATTTATGACATCCAAAAAACAAAAGATTTTGGTTTCAACATGATTCGTAAACACGTTAAAGTGGAACCGGCTCGCTGGTACACCCACTGCGATAGAATGGGAATTTTGGTATGGCAAGACATGCCTAATGGGGATCGCTCCCCTAGATGGCAAATCCGCAATTATTTCAATGGAACAGAAATGGTACGTTCTGCTGAATCGGAAGCTAATTTCCGTAAAGAATGGAAAGAAATTATGGACTTAACCATTTCTAACCCATCAGTTGTAGTTTGGGTTCCTTTTAACGAAGCTTGGGGACAGTTTAAAACACCTGAGATTGTAGAATGGACAAAAGCATACGATCCTTCAAGATTGGTAAATCCTGCCAGTGGAGGAAATCACTATCAAGTTGGTGACATGCTTGACTTGCACCATTACCCCAATCCACAAATGTTCTTGTTTGATGCACAACGCGTAAACGTATTAGGCGAATACGGTGGAATCGGACTGCCCATACAGGAACACCTATGGCAACCCGACAAAAATTGGGGATATGTCCAATTTAAAAATAGCAAAGAAGTGACCGATGAATACATCAAATATGCAGAAGAACTGAAACAATTAATTAAAATTGGATTCTCAGCAGCTGTTTATACACAAACTACAGATGTTGAAGGCGAAGTGAACGGACTATTGACCTATGACAGAAAAGTCATCAAGTTAGAAGAAGACCGCGTACGTAAAGTGAATCAAGAAATATGCAATTCTCTTAATAAATAAACTTCAAATCATTGTGAAACTTGCATGTAAACAGTCTTGTGATAAATATGAGAAATTTACGTGCAAGTTTTATGTAAAAAATTTCAACTTATGAAAAAAACAATTATCACTTTGGCTTTGCTATTACCTCTATTAGTAGCATGCCACCAAACTGAATTACCGCTACTTGACAGAGCCGATTTTCAAACGGAAGTTGACGGTAAATCGGTTGACCTGTATCTCTTGAAATCAGGAGATTTGACCTTGCAAGTAACAAATTTCGGCGGTCGCATCGTAAGTTTATACGCTCCGGACAAAAACGGAAAATATGAAGATGTAGTGTTGGGGCACAAAAATATTGATCAGTATATCCATGCTGAAGGTGAAAGGTTTTTGGGTTGTGTTGTTGGAAGATTTGGCAATCGCATTGCCAAAGGTCAGTTTACTTTAGACGGTACCACCTATCAATTGCCAATCAACAACAACGGACAAACCTTACACGGCGGTTTAAAAGGACTCGATTTAGTGGTTTGGGATGTTGTCAATGTAACAGACCATTCTATTGAACTGACCTATACTTCGCCTGATGGAGAAGAAGGATTTCCGGGGACACTCCAAATCAATATGACTTATACATTGACTCCCGATAATACATTGCAAATTGATTATGCAGCTACAACGGACAAGCCGACGGTAATCAATCTTTCTCACCATGGTTTCTTTAATCTGAAGGGAGAAGGCAAGGGTACCATCAATGATAATTTGCTGACAATTAATGGTTCAGCCATTGTTCCCGTGGATGATGTTTTAATCCCTTACGGAAATCTAATGGATGTAGAAAACACACCTTTTGATTTTCGTACTGCAACAGCAATTGGTGACAGGGTAAATAGTGAAAATCAGCAACTTATCCATGGAATGGGATATGACCACAACTGGGTATTGGATCGCAAAACTGAAAAAGACGTAGAATTTGCTGCTTCCGTATATGAACCGGTTAGTGGTAGAAAGATGGAAGTCTGGACAGACCAACCGGGCATTCAATTCTATGGCGGCAATTTTATGAATGGAACCAGTGAGGGAAAATACGGTAAGATGCACGAATATCGTGAATCTTTGGCGTTGGAAACGCAGCATTTTCCGGACAGTCCAAATCACGACAATTTCCCTTCTACTCGCTTAAATCCCGGAGAAACCTATACGCAAGTATGTATCTATAAGTTTTCAGCAGAATAATGCGATAAAGACTTAAATGTCTTTTTGGAAGGAGGTTGCATCAAAAGTCAATCAGCACACTGATAAAACGGATGAAAGCAGATCTAATATTTGCTGATAATCAAAGACATACAAAAGTGTTGTAATATTTGTCCGTATAAATCTGTAAAATCTGTGTTGTCTGTGTGCTTTTGAGTTAACCTCCTTTTCGTATTTGACCTTTCAATGAATTATAATTACATTTGTAGGTTTATATGAATTTATGAGATTTTTTCTCCACAATTAAACCACCATGAAATTAATCATAATTGCCAATCGGCTTCCAATCAAAGTAATTCAAAATGAGGACAACAAACTTGACTTTATCAGAAGTGAAGGGGGGTTAACAACCGGACTTGACTCCTTAGAAATCAACATTGAAAAGCACTGGGTGGGATGGCCAGGAATAAGCGCAGAAACGCCTGAGGATAAACTTGAGATCAGTAATCATCTGAAGAAATCGAAATTTCACCCCGTCTTTTTGACTGAAGAGGAAATTGAAAATTATTATGAAGGCTATTCAAACAGTACCTTATGGCCACTTTGTCACTACTTTTACAACTTTATCGATCATCAAGCATTATTTTGGGATACTTATGAGGCAGTTAATAAATTATTCTATGAAGCTGCCTTGAAAATTATTGAACCCGGCGATATTGTTTGGGTGCAAGATTACCAGCTGATGCTCCTGCCAAATATGCTGAGAGAGTCCGGAATAGATATGAGTATCGGTTATTTTCATCACATTCCTTTTCCATCTTATGAATTATTCAGGATATTGCCAGAACGTGTAGCCTTAGTGAATGGGCTGTTAGGAGCAGATTTAATTGGGTTCCACACCCATGATTATATGCGTCACTTTGTGAGTACATGTGAAAGAATACTCGACCTGCGATTCGATTTAGACCAAGTGTCGCTTGACAACCGAATAGCGAGTGCTGATGTATTTCCCATGGGTATTAATTACACCTTATATCATGAAGCTCCGTTGGTACCGGAAGCAGCACGAAAGGCAATAGAGTTAAGGGAAGAGTATGGAGACAAAAAACTCATTTTATCAGTTGACAGATTAGATTACAGCAAAGGAATACTTTCTCGGATTCAGGGGTTTGAGCGTTTTCTTGAACAGCACCCGGAATATCACGACAAAGTATCTTTGGTGATGATAGTGGTTCCTTCACGCGATACCGTGGACTCTTATTCTGAACTCAAGACTAAAATCGACGAAGCCATCGGTGCTATCAATGGGAAATATTCCAGCATCAACTGGACTCCACTTTATTATTTTTATCATGGCTTCGACTTCAACGAACTGATAGCCATGTATCATATTGCTGATATAGCATTGATAACACCGCTGCGCGACGGAATGAATTTAGTGACCAAAGAATATATTGCTGCCAAAAGGGATACACCCGGCGTACTTATTTTGAGCGAAATGGCGGGAGCAGCCATTGAATTAAGCGATGCTTTGATCATCAACCCTCACGACACCAACATGATGGCTGACAGTCTGTATCAGGCTTTGAATATGCCGGAAGAGGAGCAAAGAAGCAGATTGAAAAACATGCAAAAGAAGATTGCTAAACATACAGTGAACTTCTGGGCAAATAACTTCATCAAACAATTGTTAAGCATCCGCGAACATACCGAAAGCATCCATAGCGAGCAAATTGATGTGTCTAAGGTTTTCAAAATAAAACCTGCTTATCAAACCGCTAAAAAACGTTTGATTATGCTCGATTACGACGGAACTTTATCTCCATTTAAAAAGTTACCGGAAGATGCGTATCCTACACCACGTATTTTATCTTTACTTAAAAAATTGAAGTCAGACAAAAAGAACAAATTGGTTATCAGCAGCGGACGGGATCAAAAAACTTTGGAAAAATGGTTTGGCGAAAGCGGAATCTATTTAGCCGCTGAGCATGGTACATACTTTAAAGATGAAGCAGGATGGCACAGCAAAATATCAACAGATGAGGCTTGGGATGATGATATTCTCAATATCTTAAATATGTTTACAGATAAAACGCCTCGTTCATTTATTGAAGAAAAACAGACTACCTTGGTTTGGCATTATCGAAATGTAGATGCGTGGTTGGCAACACTCAGAGAGCAACAGTTGATTAATGCCCTGATTGAACCGTGCACCAGATTAGGCTTGCAAGTCATGCGCGGAAATAAAATTGTTGAAATTAAATCTCCCCTTTATACCAAAGGCTCTGAAGCAAAACGTTTGTTAGAACTCGATGATTATGATTTCATCATGGCGATAGGCGACGATACAACCGATGAAGACATGTTTCGTGTGTTGCCTGATAGCGCTTTCACCATTAAAGTCGGGTCTGTGTCGCCATTAGCACGCTACAATCTCCGATCGCAATCGAGGGTACTGCCGTTTATAAATAAGCTTATTATGGACGAATAAACTTTGACATATGTAGTTCGTCGGCAAATAAAAGAGCAGAATTAATTAATGCCAAATGGGAATAGGCTTGCGGGAAATTACCCAATTGCTCTTTGGTATGAAAATCTAAATCCTCACTGAATAAACCTAAATGATTTGAATATTGTAAAAGTTCTTCAAATAATTTATTGGCTTTTTCAGGATTCCCTGAAACATATAAAGCACGCACCATCCAAAAGGTGCAAATCGTAAAAGCAGAAGTCGGAACTCCGAAATCATCGGGATTCTTATACCTGAAATATAAACCTTTATACTCTAAATTTTCGGCTATAGCCTTCACGGTCTGAATGTATTTTTCATCTTTCCCATCAATAAAACCATAAAATTCCATCAACAATAAAGAGGAATCGAGATAAGAATTGCAATAGGTCTGCGTGAAGCTTTTCAAATCTTCATTCCACCCATACTTCAACACATTTTTCCTAATGGCTTGCGCCTCTTTTTCCCAACTATCTGCATTGTCATCATCATGTAATAAACGGGCAATACTTACTGCGCGATCAAGTGCAACCCAACTCATAACTTTGGAAAACACAAAATGCTTCTCATCTCCTCTGATTTCCCAAATACCTTTATCCGGTTTCGTCCAGTTTTCACGAACTGTACGAGCGATATTTTTTACGATTTCGTACATTTCTTCTATGTCGTCCAAAGTTCCTTGAAAATATTGATAGTATTTGTAAATCACATCCATTAAATAACCGAAAGTATCATGTTGTTGTTGATGATAGGCATCGTTACCAATTCTGACCGGCTTCGTATTTTGATAACCTGCCAAATGATCTAAAATCTCTTCGGTCAGAATCCGCTCACCTCGTATGCCATACATAATTTGGAAAGAATCAGATTTTTTACGTAAAATACTTTTGATGAAATTGATAAAACGACTGGGACTGCCTTCACGCCCAACTTGTAAGAGCGTATCAATCGACATGGACGCATCTCGCAACCAGCAAAAACGATAATCCCAATTCCGTATCTCACCAACAGCTTCGGGAATACTGGTCGTTAAAGCTGCCAAAACAGCACCGGATCGGTGGTACGACATCAACTTCATCACTAATAAACTCCTTTCAATTTCTTCGTTGTAAAGATTGAATTTCCTGGATCTATTCAACCAATCACGCCAATAGAGTTTTGTACGCAAATACTCTAACTCCACCCTTTCCAAATTAATATCAACCAATTTCTGATTGTATGAAAGCAAAAAATAAGCATCTTGGTTTAGTTGCACAGATTGATGCCCCAATATTTCATCCTTACTGAAAGTAGAAAATAGATAGATACTGTCCTTTTCATTTTCTTTAGAACAAATTTTCAGGTATTTCTTTTTAAATTCAAAAATAGTGGTATCCCTTGCAT
>CAZOUH010000077.1:0-6501 GCA_964582935.1 uncultured Paludibacter sp. | reverse complement strand
ACCTATTAAACCTACAATGAATGATAAAAAGTACTTCTTCATAATGACAAAGATTGATTTTGGCAAAAATAATTAATTTTTCAAATCATCCAACATTTTTGTCACTGCAAGTTCAATATTAGTCGTTTTTGTCAGTGTATTGATAAACAAAGAACCTATAATGGCACCGGAAGCATGTTCGTTTACCATTTTTAAAGTAGTTTTGTTAGAAACTCCAAAACCTATCAATCGGGCATTTTTCAAATTCATATTACGAATGCGATTGAAATAACTCAACCGAGACTCAAAAGACTGTTGTACGCCTGTAACAGACGCAGACGAGACCATGTAAATAAAGCCGCCGGTGTGTTTATCAATTTCATAAATTCTTTCTTCGGATGTTTCCGGAGTGATTAAGCTTATAAAATTCAAAGCATATTTCTCTACAATCACCTTATAATCTTGAATATAAGCCGCCAGCGGTAAATCAGGCACAATGATTCCGTCTATTCCAACCGCAGCGCATGCTTTACAGAAATTCTCAAACCCGTATTGCATGATAGGATTCAGATAACCCATCAGCACCAATGGGATATCGATGTGCGATCGAATGTGTTTTAGTTGTTCGAAAAGCGTATGAATGCTCATGCCGTTTTGCAATGCGATGTGATTAGATTGTTGTATCACCGGACCGTCTGCAATGGGGTCGGAGAACGGAACACCAATCTCAACCAGGTCAATACCATGCTTCTGCAAGGCTTGTAAGATGGACACTGTATCTTCCAAATGGGGATAACCGGCAGTAAAATACACGGATAAAATGTTATTTTTCTTCTTACTAAACAATTGATCAATTCTGTTCATATGCAATTAAATTTTGTTTTTTACTTGATGTATAAATTGTTGCAGGCTGTCATAATCTTTTACGCCGGGCGCTGTTTCAAACTTACTGTTCAAGTCAACACCTACCAAGCGCTCATGTCGGATGGATTGAATGGCAGCAACATGTTCCGGTCCAATCCCGCCACTCAAAAAGAAAGGTGTATTTCCTTGGTAATGCTGTAATACATTCCAATTGAATGCCTGACCCGAACCACCGTACCTGTCAGTTTTTGAATCAAACAAGAAGTAATCTACGTAAGTCTCATATAAAGATGTGGGGTGGAAATCGCGTAATACACTGATATGACAAGCTTTGATTACTGTCAGCCCACTGACTTTAAGCTGTTTACACAAATCAACAGATTCATTGCCATGTAATTGCACAGCTTGCAAATCGTACAAATTTACCTTTTGCATTATCTCCTCAGCCGTTGAATTGACAAAAACGCCCACCTTGATGATATCTTTTGGTAATAAAATACGGGTTACTGATTCAGGCGACTGAACAAAACGGGATGATGGTGGATAAAAAATTAAACCCATCATGTCAGGTTGCAGACTTGAGATCCGAAGGATATTATCGGTATCGCGCATGCCGCATATTTTGATCATTAAATTCATAAAGCGTTATTTGAATCAAGTACTTTGAGCAGCTGTGTCAGTCCTCACCCCTGCATGCAGCGATGAATTTGCTTAATGCCATTGCCGGATGCTCGTTCCGCATAAAATATTCTCCCATCAAGAAACCTTTGTATCCTGATAGTCGCAGTTGTATAACTGTCTCGGCAGCAGACAAGCCACTTTCGCTGATTTTAATGTATCCATCCGGAATATGTTGTGCTAAATCGACTGACAGCGCAGTATCCACTTGAAAAGTTTTGAGATTTCTGTTGTTAACGCCGACCAAATCTACATATGGATTGATATGCTCCAACTCAGAGGCGTGATGAATTTCAAGTAAGACCTCCAACGATAGAGATTTTGCAACACGCGCAAGTTCTAAGGTTTTATCAACTGTCAATGCTGCTGCAATCAGTAAAATCACATCAGCCCCCATCGCTTTCGATTCATAAATTTGATATGCATCAATCATAAAGTCTTTTCTTAGAATCGGAATTTGGACGGCTTGTCTTGCTTGTAACAGATCATCCGTTCTACCCCCAAAATAGGTATAATCTGTCAAGACGGAAATACCGGATGCCCCTGCATTTTCATACCCACGCGTTACCTCTTCAACTCCTGCATGTTGATGGATCCATCCTTGAGAAGGAGATTTTCTTTTAAACTCAGCAATGATACCAACCGACGCATGATGCAAAGCATCGACCAACGAGACACACGATCTATTAAAAAGAGGATAAGCACGTAAATCGTCCATACTGATCTTCTTTTTACGAATTGCCACCTCATTTTGTTTATTTGCTATGATTGTATCTAAGACAGACATTGTATTTACTATTTTTAGATTCACAATTAATCAATCATTCTTAGTAATTGGTGAATTAACCCCCAACCCCCTGAAGGGGGCTATGACAACGTGCAGTCGATCGACATTTTCACACTCAAAAGTCCCCTATAGGGGATTTAGGGGTTCTTCGTTCTTCGTTATTCGTTATTCGTTATTCGTTATTCGTTATCAGCTATTCACTTTCAAAAAACCTTCAAGCGCCTTTTTAGCTGCTCCACTTTCCAAGGCATACAGCGCTTCTGCTTTACATTCATTCAAGGATTTATCCCGGCAAATCGTTTGAATTGCCATAGCCGCATTGGCTGATACAACATCTTTTTGAGCGATTGTTGCTTGATTGTCGAATATATTTTGAAATATTTGAGCTGCTTCCCGAACAGTTGCTCCACCCCATAGTGCTTTTTGATTGATTGTTCCATAGCCTAACTCTTGAGGTGTATATACAAATTCGCCTTGGGTGTTGATTACTTTCACGTCATCCGTCAAGGACACTTCATCATAGCCATCTAAACTGTGGACAATCGAATACTGTGCGCCCAAGGTTTGATAGACATAATTATACAAACGCATCATCTTCAAATTAAAAACCCCCAAGAACTGAAACTGCGGTTGAGCGGGATTAATCAACGGTCCCAGCACGTTAAAAAACGTACGAACGCCTAAGTTTTTGCGTGTTTGAGCCACATTCTTCATGGCGGGATTAAAAATCGGAGCATGCAAAAAAGTAAAATTGGATTTCTCCAAAGAAGATTTCAAGACATATTCATCGGTCGTAAATTTTGCTCCAAAATACTCCAACACATTAGAAGAGCCACAAACGGCGGTTGCACCGTAATTACCATGTTTAGCTACCGGATAACCTGCACCGGCAACCACAAAACTAGCAGCCGTAGAAATATTGAAAGTATTTTTACCATCTCCCCCGGTACCAACAATATCAATCGTATGGAATTCAGAAAAGTCCACCTGAATCGCCAAAGACAGCAGAGCGTCACGGAACCCGATCAGTTCATCCAATTCAACATTACGCATCAAAAATACTGTGATAAAAGCAGCAACTTCCGATTCATTGAATACCCCTGCTGCTATTTTCGACATGACTTCAGTCGCTTCATCCCTTGTCAACGACTGATGTTCAAACAACCTGTTTAATATCTGTTTCATGCTTCGTTCTTAGTTCTTAGTTCTTAGTTCCCCTCCGTCCGCCACTTCCATCGCCCTTTTAAGTGCAGCCAACTTATTATTAACCTCCTGCAATTCACTCATTTCATTCGATAAAGCGACTATTCCGGCACCGGCTTGATAATACAAAGTATTCTGTTTGCTGATGAATGAACGGATGGTAATGGCTTGATTAAAACTACCATCGAAACCTATATAACCGATACATCCCCCATATGGTCCGCGATCATGAGGTTCAATCCGGTCAATGAGCTGCATGGCTTTCAATCTGGGTGCTCCGGTGAGCGTTCCGGCAGGAAAAGTATCTGCAAACAGTTTGATAATCATGGTGTTCGGGCGCACCTTGCCACTTACATTCGACACCAAATGCAGGATATGGGAATAATATTGCACTTCGCTGTAAACCTCCACCTTGACATCATCAGCATTGAGTTTTAAGTCGGTCAGTGCCAAATCCACCAACATCTTATGCTCAAGATTTTCCTTTCTGTCTGTTTTAAGTTTTTCAGCCAGTTCCAAGTCCTTCTCATCATCCCCGGTACGGCGGAAAGTACCGGCAATAGGACGAATATACGCCTTCCGACTTTTGCCGTCAATAATCAAATGAGATTCCGGAGAAGAACCAAAAATTCTAAAATCATTAAAATTAAAATAGAACAGATAAGGAGAAGGATTAACCGAGCGCAGCGTTCTATACAACATAAAGTCATCTCCTTTAAACTGTTGGTAGAATCTTCGAGAGAGCACAATTTGCGAGACTTCTTCTTCAATGCAGCTTTTTTTGCCTTGAGCGATCATCTGAAGGAAATCTTCATCAGAGATATCACTTTTTTCGTCTGCCACTAAATGAAAGTCATACACAGCAAAATTATTATTCAGTAGCATGGCTTCTACTTCTGCCATTTTAGAATCATCCCCATTCGGCAGATTTTCGATGATAGTCAGCTCATTGTTAAAATGATTGATGGCAATGATATATTTAAACAACATATAATGCAATCCCGGCATCGAGCCCGGAATTGTTTCCTTGGCATGTAGCCTGATTTCTTCAAAATACTGGATTGCCTCATAAGAAGTATAACCCAATAAACCATTGATTAATCCGCGTTTGGAAGGCTGTCCGGAAAGCTCAAAAGATTTCAGAAAACAGTTGAACCGTTCCGCAACTGTCATCTTATCTGTGACTGGCGTACTTATCTTTTTTCCATCCGGATAGGTCTCAGTAATCAAAAAACGATTCACGGAAATACCCCCGATAGCATCAAAACCGATGTAAGAAAAACTATTTTCATTGCCGTGGTAATCAGCGCTTTCCAATAAAACCGAATTCGTGTATAAATCACGGATTTTCATGTAAATGCCAACAGGAGTCTGCATGTCTGCCAGCATTGTTTTCGTATGGACTGTTAGTTTGAGCATTGGTTGGAAGTTAGTAGTTAGTAGTTAGGAGTTAGGAGTTAGGAGTTAGGAGATAGGAGTTAGGAGTAGGAGTTCTTCGTTCCACAAACGTTTCCATGTCCTTATCTCCTCTTCCTGAAACGGTTAGTACAATCACATCATCCGGTTTGAAATTTTGTTGTTCTTTTTTCAGAACTGCTAAGGCATGGGCTGATTCAAGGGCGGGAATAATTCCTTCCAATTTTGTTACTTCATAAGCAGCCGCAAGGGCTTCATCATCGTTGATGGCATAAACTTTCGTTCGTCCGATTTGAGCAAAATGTGCATGTGACGGTCCCACTCCGGGATAGTCCATGCCCGCCGATATGGAATAAGATTCAAGAATCTGCCCATCCTGGTTCTGCATCAATAAAGTTTTGAAACCATGAATGATACCGACAGTGCCTTTATGAATCGTAGCTGCTGTTTGATCAGTTTCGACTCCTAATCCACCGGCTTCTGCCGAAATAATCTTGACCCTTTCATCATTTAAATAATGATAGTAAGTGCCCATGGCATTGCTTCCTCCGCCCACACAAGCCATCAAAAAATCCGGATAGTCGCGTCCGATATGTTCTTGCAACTGGACTTTTATTTCCTCAGAAATGATGGATTGGAAAAAAGCGACCATTTCAGGATAAGGATGTGGTCCCACCGTAGATCCGATTACATAGAACGAATCGGGATTGGAGCACCAGTAACGAATAGCTTCGTTAGTAGCATCTTTCAGGGTCATCGTTCCACTTGTTACCGGTTGAATACTTGCACCCAACATTTGCATTTTCTGCACATTCAGATGCTGTCGCTCTATATCGGTTTTTCCCATAAAAACCAAGCACTCCAACCCCATCATAGCACACACTGTCGCTGTCGCCACGCCATGTTGACCGGCACCGGTTTCAGCAATGACGCGTGTCTTGCCCATTCTTTTTGCAAGCAAAACTTGTCCGAGTGAGTTATTGATTTTATGTGCGCCGGTATGATTCAAATCTTCACGTTTCAGATAGACATGAGCGCCGTATTGTGTTGAAAGCCTTTTGGCAAAATAAAGCGGTGAAGGTCTTCCTACGTAATTCTTCAGTAAATCCCGATATTCCCTTTGAAAATCAAGATCATTCTTCACCCCATAAAATGCTGCTTTTAATTCTTCCACTGAACGATGGAGTATTTCCGGTATGAAAGCTCCGCCATACTGTCCATAAAATCCTTGTTGATCCGGTTGATTCATTGTTATTTGATTATTTTTTTGATTGTTATTATGATTGTTATTATGAGTTCCTGTTTAAACATTCGTATTAAAAAAAGGCTTATCGTGAGTTCCGACAAGCCTTTTCAAATATTATTCATTTGAGACATACAACTTAGTGCACTCACGTATTTTGATATCGCAAGCACCACCACCAAATCGTAATCATCACATTCTGCTTCATAACTTTAAAATATAAGTAATTCGACTGCAAAAGTAATAATCTATTTTTAATAATGACTAACAAATTACAATCTTTAACTAATCAGGTCTTATTCCAGCGTTTTACGTACTTCAGTTTCCTCAA